>JAIOSH010000010.1 GCA_021107685.1 Bacteroidales bacterium
TGCTTGTCGTTTTCATCAATAGTAAAAATCCGTTCTTCTTTTCTTGATTTTTCGGCAACAAGCCAATAAATTGCATTGGATGGAACATTATTAAAATTTAAAGGACCATCTTTTGCTTTTTGTTTTCCGATTTCAATCCATTTATCATCCCAATAATATAATGTATAATTTTTACCTTTTTCAAAAGCTGCTTGTTCTATGAAATCGGTAGCTTCTTTGGTTTTCCTTTTTGTAGTAGAATACAAATTTACGGAAATAGTATTATTTAAGTCCGGAATCATTGGTATCACTTTACCTGAATCTGATAATATTATTGCATTACCGGCAGGAATAATTTCTTTGTCATAGTAAAAAGCAGGTAAATAAGCAATACCCATTCCCATGTTTGAGAAATATACTTTATTATTTCGTATTTTGCTCCAGTGGATTGCTCTCCATTTGCCGGTATTAAACACACATATATAAGCAAAATTAGTACTATCGGGGATTGTGTTTTCTAATGTTATTTTTATACTCTTTACAGGACAATAATCTTCAGTAACATCAACATAAGTATTATGTCTTAAGTAAGGAGGTGCTTTTTCCCATTCCTTTTTTACTTCAGACAGGCATCCTTTTTGTTTTGAAAAAGTTTTCCTGTAAACCTTTGCTTTTTTATGACGCAATTTATATTTACCCGGATTAGCCTCTCCTCCCATAAAAATTATTACTTTTCCATCTTTATCAATTGTTGCGTTCCATGCATGATTATTTCCTGTATTTGCCCAGTAAGGTGTGTAATCACTCATTACAGGAACACCCATAGATCTGAAAGCATAAATTGCCAAATTTGTCATATCTTCACAACGCCCCATTTTATTTTCAAGCATTTCAGTAAGACCTTGGTCTGTCGGATGTTCATAATAACGTGGATCAAACCGAAACCATGATTTAATATAATCATTAATAAATATGGCTGCTTCAATCGGATCACCCGGGTCTTTTACGGAATCTTTTACCCACGCAAGATTTTCTGCAAAATACGAACGCCAGTCTTCCAATGGGTCGCTACTGCCGCGATATGGCAATATATATTCGCAAAATTGATCAAAATTCAAATGTTTCGACCATAAGTTCTCATCCCAGGCTTTGTAAGCTAAGTCAATATTATTAATTAAATGATCTGCTGTTATTGTATCATAATCCTTAATCAGTTTATCTCTTTTAAAATGAATTTCTCCCCTGGCTTCTTCAATGGAATCCCAGCCTGTCAATAATTCATCATAATCAGAATAATCAAAAATACTAAAAGGTATTTCCATATCATTAGAATCAATTAGAACATAAGTAGCATAACCATGCTTACCCATATTACCAATTAAAAAGTATGCTGCTTCTTCTTTTATAACTTCTCCCGTTTTTTGGTAGTGTTTAATTACTTTTTCCAATTCCGGCTTGTTATCACCGGATTTTTCGAGAGTTTCAACTACATTTTCCGGTAGTTCAAACTCTATTGTTGAACATGAGAAAATGAAAACCATAATAATAAGGTATAATAAATTCTGTTTCATAAAAATAAATTTTTTAAAATTGGAATAATAATTTTTAATTCTTTAACAAAGAAACGAATTTTTTTAATAAGTATTTGTAAATAAAAAAAATGCTATATTGATTTTAGAGAAGAAACAGGCAACCAGCCTACACTGCCGTTAGCAATTTTAATTTCGCACCACTCACCAAGCTTTTCAATAATATTTACTTTAGTGCCTTCATGAATTACGAACAGGTCAACACTGTTTTTATTTGGAGAACTTTTAACTGTTATGGTGGATGTAAATACAATTGCTTCGTTCCTGTTATTAAACGAGTTATACTTTTGATAGGATAAGGTAATTGCAAAAATTGTAATAATAAAAAATATTATTCCTGTCCAAAATGCTAATTTTCTTATAATTAATACTTTTGATAAAAGATACAGGGAAATTAAAATAAAAAACATGAAAAAGCCGATTATACTTATTTTTGCTAAGGTGTCAACTTTAAAAAGATTATATATGCTTCTCCACCATTTATGAAAAAATAATACAGGTACGGTTTCAATTTTATCGACGATTTTATTATTTGCTACTTTTAAATTAAAATCAATATCTTCATCATTAGGGGCAAGTTTTTTAGCTTTTTCATAATATAATATTGCCGAAGGCATATCATTCAATTTAAAATAGGAATTACCCAAATTATAATATAGCTCAGCAGATTCATATCCATTATTTATTATTTTCTTATAAAGTTCAATAGCATTATCATACATTTCTTCGGAATATTCTTTATTTGCTTGTTCAATATTTTTTTCGTCTGCATTAGCAAATGAAAATAAAGACATAAGTAAGATAAAAAATATAAAAAGAGTTTTTTTCATTTTGTTAATTTCAAATTTATTATACAAGTAAAATATTCATTGTTGCTGTCAGGTTATTTAAGTTCTCTTTCAATTTTACTGATTATATTAAGTGCTTCGTTATATATATTCTCCATTGTTGTTGAGCTTTCTCCCGGAGCAAAGCGTGCAAATTCACAATTATTTAAAGTATCAATAAATTGTTTAATTATTTCTTCCTTTACATTTTTCTTTATTAATGCATCATTTACCGAATCCATAGATAGTTCGGAAAGTGGGATGCTGAATTTATCACTCAGATAACCCCAAAGTGCCTGTGAAATTTCAATATAAAATTCTTCATTCTTATTTTCTTTTAAAAATTCAGAAGCTTTTTTCAGACGTTTACGTGCTATCTTGGTTGCTTTTTTGTTTTTCATTAAAATAATATTGCTACGATTTTTTAATTGCTTTTTCCATAGAATTATGAATAAAATAAAAAGGACAAAAGGAGTGAAAAGTAAAATATAATACAGAGATGAATTAAAAAAGAAAAAGCCAATTTTTTGTAAATGAAATGAATAACTTTTAATATGCCTGATATCACTTCCAATGTATTTAATATCTTCCTGATTTACGCCACTATAAGTGATATTTGAAAATGTTCCCTCACCTTTCTCAACAGTAATAGTATATTCAGGAGAAGATAAAGTTATATATCTTTTTTTTGTAAGGTCATAATAGCTAAAATTAACCGGTTTGATTTTAAACTCACCGGGGTTGCGTGGTATAAGCAGATATTCAAATATTTTAGTGCCGGATACACCTGACTGGGTAGTAGAGATATTTTTACTGATCTTTGGGTCATAAACTTCAAAGTCAGGTGGAAATTCTATATCAGGATTGTTTATTAACTCTATATTACCTTTACCGCTAATAACAAATTTAAGGTTTATTGCTTCATTGGTTTTAAGCTTTGTATTATCAATACTTGATTTAAAAGAGAAATTACCGACCGAACCATTAAAATTAGCAGGTTTATTGCGAAGATGTAAAGGTTTTACATTAATTATAAGTGAGTTTGACTTTAATTCCAAATCTACATTTTGGTATGATCTGTTAAAAAAAGGGTCATTAAAAAAACTGTCAAAAAAAGGATCGCGAGTTTGTCTTTTTTGAGTTTGTTTCCTAATTTGAGCAGTACATTCCAAATCCAAAGGGGCAATTGTAAGTTTTCCACTTTTAAGAGGAAAGAGAGCAATTTTACGAATATCTGCTACAATATATTCTTCACCATTGATATATTCCGTGTATTGACTAAGTCTTTTATTTTCATCTAATAAATTCTTAGACCAGAATCCAGGGAATGATGACATTTTTTTAATATTAAGATTTGAAATAGGAATTTTTGTGTAAATTTTACATGTAACAATTATTTGTTCGCCCTGTAAAGGATTTTTTTTATTAACAATAGTTTTTAAAAAAACATCATTATCCTTATTCTTGTTTGATGATGTTTGCTGTTGAGAACTTCCTTTTTGCGAGTTACTTGTACCTTGCTGATTTTGATTGGTTGTAGCACTGCCTTTTACAACCCGGATTTTAAGTAAATTAGATTTATAAGTTTTTCCTTTTACTTTTATTGTTGCAGGATTAATTTCAAATGTTCCTTCTTTGGGAGCAACTAAAATATATGAAAAAGAATACTCAACTGCTCGGGTAACATTTCCATTGATTATTTGAATGCTTGAACTGCTTGATGAATTTGGTCCTGTTAATATGTTAAAATTTTTTAAAAGAGGACCTCTGAATTCGGAACCTTCTGCATTTAAGGTATATGTCAGGCTAAATCTTTCTCCAGCCCTGACCATATTTTTAGCTGATGCAATAAATTTTACTTCATCGGCTGATAAGCCTTTTATAAATATAAGAATTAATGTAATTAATATGATAAAGTACCTCTTCATTTTCAGCAATAAAAATTATTGTTTTTTCAACAAAAATATTTAATAATTTAATATTATTTAATTTTATCGTAACTATTCAGTGTTTAAAATTTGGAGTGCCTACACTTCGGCTTCGCTCAGTGTAAAAAGTGCCTAAAGTTTTAGTTTCTTACTAATTGATGTAAAAATTGCTAGAATTTCATTCGCTTCTGCCAAAATTAATCGTATTTTTTGATGATCAATCTAATAATACTAATTGCGAATTTTTTAGTTCTACTCTCTAAATGTTTGCTAAATTCTTTATTTCCCATTTTAAAAACTTTAGGCACTCTAAATTTTTTATACTGAGCGAAGTCGAAGTATAGTTCACTTTAAGTGCTGATTAGTTACATTTTATCTAAATTAAATAAAAAAGGATAAAATTAGGCATTTTTTTACCAATCCTTTTCAATTTTTCGTCCTTTAACATTTTGAACTTTTTGTTTTTGTAGTTTTTCAAGCGTGTTTTTTTCATCATTTTTCAATGCTTCAAGCATTCTTTCAGCATCTTTTTTTGATATTTGTTTTGGTTGAGGTTGTTGCTGTTGTTCTTGTTCATCCTGCTGCTGATCTTGTTGTTGTTCATCCTGCTTCTGTTCTTGTTGATCTTTATCCTGTTTATCTTGTTCCTCTTTGTTTTGCTCTTGTTTATCATCTTTATCCTGATCTTTCTCATCTTTATTCTGATCCTGATTTTGTTGTTGCTGCTGTTGTTGTAGCAGCATTTTCTTAGCATACTCAAGATTATATTTTGTTTCCATATCATCAGGATTATTACGTAAAGCATTTTTATAAGCATTGATGCTTTCTTCATATTTTTTAGTCTCTAACAAAGAATTACCAAGATTATATAATGCTTCGGCTTTTGATATATTATCAATATCTTTATTAGCAAGATTCTGAAATATTTTTGCAGCATCTTCATAATTTTTTTGTTTATATAAAGCATCTCCAAGGTTAAAAGTGCCTTTGAACGATTCATTATTAGCTTCTAATGATTTAAGATAATCAATTTCCGCCTCTTCATATTTATCCTTATTATATAATTTATTCCCTTTACGAATATATTTATTTTCCTTTTGGGCAAGAACCGAAACGGATAAACCTAAGATTAATAATATTGAGATTAAATTTTTCATTTTAAAATAACTACAAATTCATAAATTAACTTTTAAATAATTTGAACTTACTAAGGAATTTGTTTTTCCTTTCAAAAATTATTAGTTCAATTAAAAGAAATATAATGCTTATACCAATAAAATATTGAAAACGGTCTTCATAATCCGAGAAAATTTTACTTTCATATTCGGTTTTCTCCATTTTATTAATTTTATTAAAAACTTTTTTCAAGCCGGACTGAATATTGTTTGCTCTAACATAAATTCCTTTCCCTGCTGATGCAATTTGTTGGAGCATAGTTTCATCAAGTTTAGTAATTATAGTATTATTTTGCTTGTCTTTTTTATATCCTATTTGAGAATTATATTTATTATACACAGGAATAGGAGCACCTTCAGGCAGTCCCATACCAATAGTATAAATATTAATTCCGAGTTCAGAGGCTGCTTCTGCTGCATCTATTGCATTTCCTTCGTGATTTTCTCCATCTGTTATTACAATGATTGCTTTACTATGCTTATCATTATCAAAAGAATTAACTGCCAGTTCAATTGCATCACCAATAGCAGTACCCTGAGTAGGAACAACATCAGTATTGATAGTTGATAAAAATAATTTAGCAGCAGCATAATCGGTAGTTATGGGTAATTGAATATATGCTTTACCGGCAAAAACTATTATGCCAATTCTGTCATTTCCAAGTTTATCCAATAATTGGGAGATAGCCTGTTTTGCCTTATCAAGACGACATGGTTTAATATCCTGTGCTAACATACTATTTGAAACATCAAGAGCTATCATAAGGTCAACACCTTTTCGTTCAATTTTTTCCAATTTTGAACCTATTTGCGGATTGGATAGACTAATGATAAGAAAGACATAAGCAAACATTAATAAGCAAAATTTTAATATTAATCTGCCTTTTGAAACATCAGGTATCAATTGCTCAATTATTGCATATTCACCAAATAGATTTAATGCTTTCCTTTTCCATCTTAGCATTAGCCAGAATATTACTATAAAAAAAGGAATTAGTAATAATCCGTATAAAAAATATGTATTTGCAAATCTTAACATTTTATATAACTTTTATCTTTCCGAATATTTATTTTAGGGTAGAGTTCTAAAAACAGTATTTCTAAATATTAACTCAAATATTAAAAAAATACAAGCCCATAATGCAAAAGGAAGAAATTCTTCCTTCTTTTTTCGGAATTCCGTAACATCAATTTTTGATTTTTCTAATTTATCAATTTCATTGTAAATTTCTTTAAGCTTTCTATTGCTTGTTGCTCTAAAATATTTACCATTAGTCATTACAGCCACCTGCCTTAGCAAATCTTCATCAATATTCACTTCCATATCCTGATATTTTAAGCCAAATGGTGTTTGAACAGGATAAGGTGCCATTCCAATAGTACCTACACCAATAGTATAAATCCTGATTCCGTAAATTTTAGCAATTTCTGCTGCTGAAAGAGGATCAAGAGAACCCATATTATTCACACCATCAGTTAAAAGAATAATGACTTTGCTAATTGCTTTACTGTCTTTTAGCCGGTTTACAGCAGTTGCAAGTCCGTCACCAATTGCAGTTCCATCTTCGATCATTCCGCTTTTAACATCTTTAAAAAGATTTTTTATTACAGCATGGTCTGTTGTTAAAGGACATTGAGTAAAAGTTTCCCCGCTAAAAATAACCAAACCCACCCTGTCATTAGGTCTTCCGAGAATAAAATCTATTGCAACATCTTTTGCAGCTTCAAGCCGGTCTGGTCTTAGATCCTGTGCAA
>JAIOSH010000348.1 GCA_021107685.1 Bacteroidales bacterium
AATTTTAAACCTGTCGAATTCGACACCTTTAGAAAACAAGCAGGACTGAATAATTTCAATTTAACACCAAAAAAATGGATTGAAACAACAAATGCAATTGGAATAACTTCTAAATCCGGTAGGTATGGCGGAACTTATGCACATAAAGATTTAGCCTTTGAATTTGGGGCTTGGATTAGCCCAATGTTTAAACTGCTTTTAATTAAAGAATTTCAAAGACTAAAGGAGATTGAAACAAATCAATATAACCTTGAATGGAACGTTAAGCGAATATTGAGTAAAACAAATTACTTAATTCATACTGACGCTATTAAGGAACATATTATTCCTAAAAAGAATTATTCCAAAAATGATGAATGGATTGTTTATGCCGAAGAAGCAGATTTGTTAAATGTTGCAATGTACGAATGCACTGCAAAAGATTGGAGAGAAGCAAATCCTGAACATGCGAAAAAAGGACTGAATATTAGGGATTTTTCAAGCATAAATGAATTAGTTGTTTTATCAAATCTGGAAAACTTGAACGCAATAATGATTAGTAATAATATAGCCAAGGTAGAACGGTATAAACAGCTTAGAAAAATAGCAGTTTCACAACTTAACACTCTGGACAATAAGGACTTTATGAAATCACTTAAAAAACTGAATGACAAAACATACATTGAAGAAAAAAATAAACTGAAAAAAAAATAACGAAACGCCAACAGCAAATCATAGCCCATAGCCGCTTTACGTTCATTAAGACAAATGAGTAGTAAAACAAACATACGAGTAATTAAAAAAATATCCTGCAAGTGAACGGCTACGTGCCATATTTGCAAACCGTTATCTTCAAGTCAGGAAAAAATTGAACAATAAAGTGAATAACGAGCATTACAGCGTTTTCGTGCGAGCACAAAATAGGAGCATAATTGCTTAATTTCAACATTTTATCCAATACTTTAAAATGTATATCAAATTCTTTAAATCAAGTTATACATCCCAATTTCTAATATTATTTTTACTAGGGATTCTGTTATGGAGTAATGGTTTTATCAATCCGCAAGTATTTCCAACAGATACAGATTTTTCTATAACACCTTTTTATTGCATAATAGTTAATTTGTTTGGAAATTCAAATTGGCTACCTGTTCTGTTTGCCTTTCTGATTTTATTCTTTGAAGCTGTTTTTTTTAATAGCATATTAATAAATAATGATCTTGCACAAAAAAACACTTTATTGCCTGCTCTTGTTTATCTTATTTTAATGAGCAATTGTATTCAGTTATTAAGTTTACACCAGGTTTTATTTGCAAACTTCTTCCTCATAATTGTATTAAATATAGTTTTAAAAATTTATGTAATACAGAATGCTTACAATCTAATTTTTAATACAGGTTTTTTTATTGCTATTGCCTCATTTTTTTATTTCCCTTCAATTTTTACAATAATTTTTATTTGGTTTTCTTTTATTGTTTATAGGATATTTTCATGGAGAGAATGGCTCATTTCCCTTTTAGGCTTATTAATACCATATATCTTTCTATCTGTATATTATTTCTGGTACGATAGCCTGGATATTGCTATTAATAATTATTTTTCTTTTTTCAATGATATTCAATATATTAATCTCAAAAATGGTTTTAATATTTATATATATTTAATTTGGGCTATCATTATTATCTTTCTTCTAATTTCATTTGCAAGGCTTTTACCCGAATTATATGAAAAAAATATCAATGTCAGAAAAAAGTTCTGGGTTTTGATTTGGTTTTTTTTAATTTCCGCAATTTCATTAATATTTTCCGGAAATTATCTAATACTTCATACAACAATAGTTTTTATTCCAATATCAGCATTTATAGCATATTATTTATCTGTTCTGAAAAAAACCTTACGAGCAGAAATATTTTTTGGATTGCTTGTAATAATTATTCTAATTAATAATTTATTTAAGTTTTAGACTGAACTCATAAATTATATTTATAATTTTGTAAATTAAATATTTTTTAAACTAAAAAATTTATTAGGATGAAATTTGGTGTAGTAATTTTTCCCGGTTCTAATTGCGACCATGATATAATTTATGTTCTTAAAAAGATTTTAAAACAAAATATTGTCGAGTTGTGGCATAAAGATACTGACTTACAAAATTGTGATTTTATTATTTTACCGGGTGGTTTTTCTTATGGAGATTATCTTCGTTCGGGAGCAATAGCAAGGTTTTCGCCAATAATGGAAAAAATTATCGAATTTGCTCAAAAAGGCGGATACCTGATGGGCATTTGTAATGGGTTTCAAATTCTTTGTGAAGCAGGGCTTTTGCCCGGAGCCTTATTAGCTAATACAAATCAGAAATTTATCTGTAAAAATTTATTTATCAAACCACAAACAATCAATAGTATAATTACTTCTATTCTTGATAAAAATAAAGCCTATAAAATTCCTATTGCCCACGCAGAAGGAAGGTATTATGCAGATGAAAACACAATCAAAGAATTAAATGCTAAAGACCAGGTTATTTTCAGGTATTGTAATAAAGATGGAATTATTACAGAATCGGTAAATCCCAATGGTTCCCTGGAAAATATTGCAGGAATTTGCAATAAACAAAGAAACGTGTTTGGCATGATGCCTCACCCTGAAAGAGCTTCGGATGAAACATTAGGTAATATTGACGGAAGAATTTTATTTGATTCTATTTTAAAACATCTGGATAAAAAAATATAACATAGCTTAAGGTTACAAACAACTTTCCCGGTTTATCAAAGTTGGGGTTTTTTACAGATAATACTAATTGTCAATGTTTACGGAATTATGTTCGGTATATTTAACAACTGTTTTTGTTTTCCACTTACCTGAAAGGAAATATAAAAACGAACAAGTCATACCTACAAACCAACCTATGGGGATACTCCACCATATTCCGGTAACTCCAATTTTTTGAGAAAGAAAATACGATAACGGTATTCTGATTATCCACAAAGCAAAAAGAGTTATAAACATTGGTATTAATGTGTCGCCTGCTCCGCGTAAAACCCCGTTTACAATAAACATAGTAGAAAATATCAGGTAAAATGAACTTACTATTATTAGGTAAGATACACCGATTTCAATAACATCTTTATCAGATGTAAATAAACCCATCAATTCTTTTGCAAATAATATTGCAATAGCAGTTACTGTTATTGAAATTATTGAAGTCATCAGCAAGGTTGCTTTTAATCCCGCATATACTCGTTCAGGTTTATTAGCACCTAAATTATGACCGACAAAAGTTGATAATGCAGCGGCAAAATTCATTGCCGGCATGGTTGCTAATAGATTAATACGCATTGCAACCGTATAAGCAGCAATAGTATTTGTGCCAAACATATTTACAATCCATATCAATGCTAACATTCCCAAACCGACAAAAGTTTGCTGAAATCCTGAAGGTAATCCAATTTTAAGGCTTTTATAAAATATTTCTTTATCGTATTTAAGATTTAAAAATGATAGTTTAATGATTTTATGAGTTTTATTCAAATATATTATTGCAATTATAAATACAGTTCCCTGCGAAATTATAGTAGCAATAGACACTCCTGCAATACCCCATTTAAAAACAATTACAAACAAAAGATCTAATAGAATGTTCATTATAGTTGAAAATATAAGGAAATACAAAGGGGTTTTCGAGTCTCCAAGTCCCCGAAGTACTGCACTTATACCATTAAAACCAAAAAAAAATATCAATCCTGATAAATAAATATTCAGGTATGTCTTAGCCTGTGGCAAAACATCTTCCGGCAAACCTACCAATTTGAAAATATCTTCACTAAAACTAATACCTATTACACTAAGTATTATTGAAGCAAAAAATAAGACTATAAATAAAGTATCTATTGTTCGTTTTACATTATTAATATCTTTTGCTCCGAAATATTGTGCAATAATAATAGTAGAACCAATAGCAAAACCAATAACCAAAGAAATCAATATAAACATAATAGGGAAAGAAGCTCCGACTGCTGCTAATGCTTCCTTACCCAAATAATTACCAATTATAATACTGTCAACAATATTATATAATTGCTGGAAAACATTGCCTAACAGCATTGGCATTGCAAACTGAAAAATTAATCTGCTTTCTTTACCTTCACTTAAATTTTTCATTAGATTAATTTTATACTGTTTCTTGTCATTTCGACCAAAGGGAGAAATCTCCATTAATCTGTATGTCAGGGTATAAGATTTTTCGTTCCATTAGAAATGACAGTTTTGAATAGTTTTCATTCAGGCACCATATAGAATCTGTCAATAATATCCGATTTTTTTATAGGTCGTCCCTACGGGACTTTTGTAACTCCCTCATTATCACCCCCTGACTACCGTCAGGGGTTACAAATAGTTCGTCGCTATGCGATTCGTATGGACAAACACTACATAGTAGTAAAATAAATTTGTTCCTTAGCGGTATAGATTTGTGATTTAAGATTTTAGAATAAAAATGGATTAAAATCACTTACTTAACACTTCAAATTCAGTTCTTCTGTTCAACTGTCGTCCTTCTTCAGTATCATTTGAAGCAACAGGTTGAGTAAATCCATAACCTGCGAAAGTAAGCCTTCCAACATCAATTCCTTTGTCAATAAGATAATTGACCACTGTTTTAGCACGGTTTTCAGAAAGTTTCTGGTTGTAAGTTGCTGAACCGATATTATCAGTATGACCTGAAATTTCAATTTTTAAGGTCGGAACATCAATAAGCAATTTATAAAGACGGTCTAATTCTGCTGTAGATTCAGGACGTAAAGTTGCTTTATCAAAGTCGAAAAATATATTATTTAAAACTATTTTACTGCCAACCGCTACTTTTTTGAGCAAAATATCCTTTTTAATTTTTTTTGCAATATTAGTTTCTGAAATATCAAAATTTTCAGAATGAAATAAATAATCTTTTTTATTAACAGTAATACCATAATTTATTCCTGCACGAAGTGAAATTAAATAACTACCTGTTGAACTATTAGATTCAAAACTGGCAATCAGTTCACCTTTATAATTGTCAATTATTTCAATGGTTGCCTGTAAGGGTTCCAAAGTAATTGCATCTAATATTACACCTGTTAATACGGTATGTTGCTCAATTTTAGGCTCTAAAACCGATTCCTTAATGGGTTGTGCTTTATAAGCTAATAGTTCTTTCTCCGAATCATTAACAAGCGGTTTTGCAGCTCCAAGAAAAGTAATAATATACAAGTCCTGACCGCCGTATCCATCACGTTTTTTAGAAGAATAATACCCTCGCTGACCGCTGGCAGCCATAGTAAAGAAAACATCATTACTAGGTGTGTTAATAGGATATCCCAAATTTTCAGGTTCTGACCATTTGCCGTTTTCATAAACAGATTTAAATATATCGTATCCACCCATTGAATTATGTCCTTTGGAACTAAAATACAATGTTTTGTTATCAGGGAGTATATAAACACTTTCTTCGTCATAAGGTGTATTTAATGTTGCCCCGATATTAACTGCATCCTGCCATCTGCCTTTTTTATCTTTTTTACTGTAATAAATATCTCTTCCGCCGTAGCCATCATCACGTTCGCTTGTGAAATACAGGGTAGCTTTATCAAAAGATAAGGCAGCAGAAGATTGATGACGTCCGGAATTAATAGCATTGCTTAATTTTTCGGGTTCGGAATACTTATTATTAATTAGCTCACACTGGAATAAAATATTTCCACCTGATGATTTATAAATATATAAATTCAGTCCGTCAGCCGATATTCCGGCAGTTGCGTCATGATTATTACTATTAATATAATGTGAATTTTGTGGAACTGTCCAATTTCCATTTCTGTAATAAGTTATATAAATATCCTCAAAAAAATGTGAGTCTTTATCTCTTTTACCGCCTGTTGTGTTTTCTCTGGAAGATGTAAAAATTATCATTGTTTCTTCAGGAATAACTAAAGGAGAGTAATCAGGATATGCAGAATTTACTAAGTTTCCTAAATTATCAACAAACACTCTTGCAGGTTTGGCTACCAATTCTTTTCCTATATCACATTCTTCAATATGCTTATCAATTAATCTTTTTTGTTTGGCAATTTGTTCAGGATCCAGTGAATTATTATGTTCTTTATATTTATTTATTGCTTTATCAAATTCATAGTTTAGATGATAGGCACGTGCAAGCAAATAGTTAATATTATTATTTTTAAGGCTATGACTTATTTTTGGGTCCAGACTATATGCCTTTTCCAAATATTTAATTGCATTTGCTTTATCATTAGCATTAAGATAACTTCTGCCTATCTTATAATTCAAGAATGCATTATTCGGATTAAATTCATTAGCTTTAAGATAATGTTCTATTGCAAATAAATATACTCCAGGTCCCTGACTATAGTATTTATCACCTGTTTTAATTTCGTCAAGCGCCACACTTAATTGTTTCTTGTTATTAGGGAAATTAAATTTGGTAAATTCAACACTTTGTGCATTTAATTTAAGAATAGAAACAAAAAATAAAAGCACAAAACCGATTGATAAAAAACGAGTTGTCATATATTATAAATTTAAAGATTGTTAATTACATTGTTTATTTACATAAGCTTCGGCAGTAGTTACACCAAGTGAAACTGCTTTATTCCAATCCCTGCATGCACCGACATTATCCCTTATCATTTCTTTGGTAATTCCACGATTCATATATGCTTCGCCATATTCAGGATTTATTTTTATAGCTTCATTATAATCGGCAACTGCTCCTTTAAAGTCGCCAAGCATAAATTTTGCATTAGCCCTGTTATTGAATGCAAAAGCATAAGCAGGACTTAATTGTATTGCTTTATCATAGTCGGCAACAGCTCCTTCAAAATCATCTAATTCAAATTTTACACGCCCCCTGTTATTAAAAGCAATAAAATAGTCGGGATTAATTTTAATAGAAGCAGTATAATCTTCTAAGGCATCTTCTAATTTGTTAAGTTGTTCGTGAACCTGACCAAGATTATTAAAAGCAAAAGTAAATTTGGGATTTATCCTGGTTGCTTCCCTGTAATCTTCTTCGGCTCCTTTATAGTCTTTAAACTTCAGTTTGGTGCTGCCCCTGTCGTTATAAGCATAAGCATAATCATGCTTGGCTTTTATTGCTTTGTTGAAATCATCCAATGCTTTTTGAAATTCTTTCATTTCGAACCTTACACACCCCCTGTAATAATATGCCTGGGCATAATCAGGATTTTCATCTATTGCTATTGAAAAATCTTCTATGGCATTTTGGTTGTCTTTTAATTTAAACTTAGCACGTCCCCGACTGAAATATACTTTGTCGGTTGGTCGTAAATCAATTACTTTATTAAAATCCTGAATGGCACCTTCTAAATTGTTTTGTTCCAATCTCGTACAACCACGATTATATAATGCCTCAGGAAAATCAGGCTTTAATGAAAGAGCTTTATTAAATTTTGCTATTGCTGAATTTAATTTGTCCTCATCATATAATTCTATTCCTTCATTATATAATTTATTTGCTTGTTGATTTTTGTCAAAAGTAACTTTTGATGTATCCGATTCCTGTGTAAATCCATTTATTTGGAATAATAGAAATATTAAAATAAACCAATATTTTTTCATTCATTTTTATTTTAAAGTGTAAATAAATATTTTTTATAAAAAATGCAAATATATAAAAATTAAAATATTTTAAATAAAATTTTAAAATTGATTATTGTTTTTTAGTAATAGCACTTTGTGAATGACGGTTTTTTTTATCTGTCAAATAAGAAAAGGTTTCTTATATGTCCCTAACGCAGCAAAGCTACTAACAAATTGATTTTACTATAGGCATTCCTTTGGAAAAGCTGTGATAATAACACGATTTCTAATGAATAAGCAAACAAACAAATCCCGATAGGGATGATATATTTATATTAAAAAAGCAGCTTAGAAAGCCATAAGCTCCATAGGGGCGAAATAAAAAAAATAATTAAAAATCTGTTTAAGAATATTCCGCTCCTACGGAGCTTTAATATTACGATTATAATAATTTTCTATAAATATAACACTCCTAACGGAGTTAGGAAATTGCAAATTAATAACACTTATAACGTATAATATACTATTAATTTGGACTTCATAATTATCACAAATTCATAATGTTAGAAATTCAAAATTGTTAGTTTTCTGTATTTTAGTTTTTATATGTTATTATTTAATAATATGTTATGGGTGATTTTATATTTTGATTATCATGCTGCTTTGCTTTTTTCCAATTTTTAAGTATAACATTGCCAAAAGCAAGGCAGATGAACTCGGTACGAAATGGAATATAGGGACTCTAATTTTTATTGTTGAACCCTTTCAGGGTTCTGTTTTAAATACTGTTTTGTTTTCCCTGCACTTTGTACAGGGCTATTCATGTTCAATCCCTATCAGGATTGTGCAATAAATCTCATACATAAGCAAACCACGAAGTGGTTAAACGTGAATAGCCACAGGTTTCACCTGTGGTCAAAAGGTGAAAATCACATTATAGAAGCCTGAAAGGATTCAACAAATCAAGGCTAAATATTTTTCCTTCCTTTGTTTTGTTGCATAACAATTAAATTTTTAATTTGTAATTATTATTTTAATGCTCACAATATCTAATATTTACAATGATTTTTAAAATATTTATGCCTTTTTGCAATTTTTTATTGTTGATTGTCTAATTGTTACGAAGTCCAAATTAAAAAATAACATATAACTTATAACATTCTCAAGCATTTCCTGTCAGAACACTGATTAGTTACAAATAATATGGTTTTTGAGGATTGAATATTCTATTACTATGCTACCTTAGCCTCATTAATCAAATCTTTTTCAACACGAAGGTTATCAATAATAAAAGTTTGTCTTTCGGGGGTGTTTTTACCCATATAAAAGGATAAAATATTTTTTATGGAAGATTCCCGTTTAAGAAGGACAGGGTCAAGAAGCATGGAAGAGCCTATAAAATGACGAAATTCATCAGGAGAAATCTCGCCTAATCCTTTGAAACGTGTTATTTCTGCATTAGTGCCTAATTTGGCTAATGCTTTTTCCTTTTCTTCCTCCGAATAGCAATATTCGGTTTTTCTTTTATTTCTCACCCTGAAAAGAGGAGTTTGTAAAATATACAGATGTCCTGATTTTATAAGGTCAGGGTAAAATTGAAGAAAAAAAGTTAAGAGCAAAAGCCTGATATGCATGCCGTCAACATCTGCATCAGTTGCAATTATAATATTATTGTATCTTAAATTTTCAATATCTTCATCAATATTTAATGCAGACTGTAAAAGATTAAATTCCTCATTCTGGTAAACTATCTTTTTACTTAGTCCAAAACAATTCAAAGGCTTTCCTTTTAAACTAAAAACAGCCTGTGTATTTACATCTCTTGATTTTGTTATAGAACCGCTGGCAGAATCCCCCTCAGTAATGAAAAGAGTTGATTCAAGGCGATTTTCATGATTAGTATTATAATGAACCTTGCAATCACGAAGTTTTTTATTATGCAAACTGGCTTTTTTAATACTTTCTCTTGCTAACTTTTTTATTCCTGCCAATTCTTTTCGTTCTTTTTGCGACTGAAGAATTTTTTGCAACAAGGCATCAGCGGTTTCAGGATTTATATGCAGGTAATTATCAAAATTTCGTTTAACAATATCATTAACATAATTTCTTATTGTCATTCCACCGGGTTCAATATGCTGTGAGCCTAACTTAGTTTTGGTTTGCGATTCAAAAACAGGCTCCTGCACTTTTATACTTATAGCTGCTAAAATAGAAGTTCTTATATCGCTTGTATCAAAATCTTTATTATAAAACTCCCGTACTGTTTTTACAATAGCCTCTCTGAAAGCTGCAAGGTGTGTTCCGCCCTGTGTTGTATGCTGTCCATTCACAAAAGAATAATATTCTTCGCCATATTGCTTTAAACTATGTGTGAACGCAAATTCAAGATCACCTTCTTTAATATGTATAATAGGGTATAAAAGCGGACCATTGCCATTGATATTTCTTTCCAATAAATCTAGTAATCCGTTTTTTGCATAAAACTTTTCCCCGTTAAAATTTATTGTCAGACCATTGTTCAGGAAAACATAATTCCATAGCAG
>JAIOSH010000098.1 GCA_021107685.1 Bacteroidales bacterium
AAGTTTTTTACTGGGTTTAATATTTAATATACCATTTAAAAGATACTTCAGAAAGAAAAGAAAGAATAAAAAAATATACACAACAAAAATTGTGAAAAAATAGAAAATTTTGTAAATTTAAAAATTCAGTCATTATGAAAACTTTTATATCAATTATCTTTTGCACAGCTATGTTGTTTACATCTTGTGGCAGCAATCAGTCGAATGAAGAACAAAATATGCAAAAAATCATTATGCGTTGACCATAAATCATCATGGGACAACAATAAATTAGGCTAAATAATTGAATAAGGAATTTTATTTTATATTTAAATACATCCATTCTCAAAAAAATTACTTTACTTTGAGTAATTTTTAAGAGAAACAGTATGAAGAATATTAAATATAAAAAAGTCCCAAAATTTTTTGGTTTCAGAATTTACTTTTTTTCAACAATCCTTTATTATTTACTTGTACTTCCTTTTTTACTTATCCTTACGGTTAAATATGCTCCTGAATTAAAACAATTTGGTGAAAAAAAATCAAAACCGATTGAATTTAATTACGATAGCCTGCAAGTATTAATTGATTCTGTAAGTAAAATTATTGATGATAAACAAATAGATCAATTGCTTGACGATTCTATATTTATAAAAAAAGATACTTTATCAAAAAGTATTATTACCATTAACACAACATCAGGAGATAAGACTACTGCAATATCTTTAAATTCTGCTAATAAGGAAGAAACCAGTCATATAAACAAATCATTCGGTTTACTATTTAATTTGCTGTTGATAAGTTTTTTACTGGGTTTAATATTTAATATACCATTTAAAAGATACTTCAGAAAGAAAAGAAAGAATAAAAAAATATCAAAAAAACTTTTCAATTTTTGTAAAAAATTTCTTTTACGTTCTCCGTTGATTAATAGCGGTATATTATTCTTAGCCTATGGTATTGCTCATGGTTATATGATATATATTTTACTTTCGGAAAATGTTTTTGATGTTGAATTGGAAAGAAGTCTTTATATTAAGTTTTTCTATATCTCGCTTGTTGCTTCATTACTGTCTGTTTTATTTGTTTATTTCTGGGAAAAACACAGAGTACATATCAAGTATATTGAACATATTTTTTCAAAAGAACAATTAAGAAAAAGAATTTTCAGTTTAAAAGTTGGAAGAATAAGAAACCGTCTTCTGATTTCAAGTATAATGACCACCCTACTCCCTTTAACTATTGTTATACTTTATTTGTATTTAAGCTTAACTTCATTAGGAAATATGTATGCTGACCTTAATTCATTAACAGCAGAAGAAACAAAAATTTTATTCGGTGATTATTCAAAATTTACAAAAACAGATTTATTAAATGATGTTAATATTAACTGGATGTTTTATGTAAATGCCATAAATAGTCTTTTTATGTTTATTGGGATTTATAGTGGAATTATAATATCATTTATTTATATTTTATTTTTTGTAAAATGGACAACCCAGGATATTGTTCAACCTGTGAAAGAACTTCTTACTAATATGAGAAAAACAGGGGAAGGCGAAATGGATAATTTCGGTATTGTGAGAACTAATGATGAAATTGGAGAACTTACAGAAGGTTATAATGAGATGTCGCAGAAAATCAAGGATTATATTAATAATATTTCACGTATGAATGAAGCTTATTCTCGTTTCGTTCCACGGCAGTTCCTTGATTTTTTAGGGAAAAAAACCTTTATGGATATTTCATTAGGCGATCAGGTTCAGAAAGAAATGACAGTTATGTTTACTGATATACGTTCATTTACAAATATCTCGGAAGAAATGACACCTAAGGAAAATTTTGATTTTATTAATTATTATCTTGGTTATATGGAACCTGTTATTAGAAATAATAATGGTTTTATTGATAAATTTATGGGTGATTCTATTATGGCTTTATTTAGCGAAAGCGCCGAAGATGCAATAAATGCTGCAATTGAAATGAGAATCAAATTAACACAGTTTAACCAGGTTATGGGACAATTCGGAAAACCGGCAGTTGAAAGCGGAATTGGTATCCATACGGGAAATCTGATGTTAGGTGTCGTAGGTGGAGAGGGGAGAATGGACGGAACTGTAATTTCCGATGCAGTGAATCTTGCTTCACGTTTAGAAGGTTTGACAAAAATTTATGGAAACTCAATAATTATTAGCCAAGATACACTTATAAAATTAGAAGACCCAAGCCATTATAATTATCGTTTTTTAGATATAACAAAAGTTAAAGGCAAAAAACAAGCTATTTATATTTTTGAAATTATTGATGGTGAACCCGAGGATATTAAGCAATTAAAAACACAAACCAAATCTCAATTTGCAAAAGCACTCAATTTTTATAAAAACAAAGAATTTATAAAAGCATTGCAGCAATTTGAAGAAGTTTTTAAAATCAATAATCAGGATTTTACTGCTTCTCTTTATATAAAACGCTGTAAAGATTTTTTAGAATATGGTATTCCCGATAATTGGGATGGAATAGAAACTATTAAAAGAAAAAATTAATAAAACATAATTTTATATTTAACGTTAAAAAAAAATATGAATCTTATAGGTGCAAAAAAATATATACTTGACAAACTTAAAAAAGAATTAAAACCTTATCTTTTTTATCATTCAATTGACCACACTATTGATGTCTTATATTCGACAGAAAGAATAGCTAAAATGGAAAATATTAACGGGTACGAGCTTAATTTACTTAAAAGTGCAGCTCTTTATCACGATTCAGGATTTATCATTAAATATCAAGGTCATGAAGAGGCATCTATTCAAATAGCCCGGGATGTTTTACCAAATTTTGGATATAAACCTGATGAAATTGAAATTATTAGTAAATTAATTCTCGCAACACGATTACCTCAAAAGCCTGAAACTTTATTAGAAAACATAATAGCAGATGCTGATCTTGATTATATCGGCAGAGACGATTTTTTTATGATAGCTCAGAGGTTGCTTTATGAATGGAAAATTAATGGAAACGAATTATCACTTAAAGAGTGGTATGAATTACAATTAGAGTTCCTGCAAAATCATCGGTTTTTTACAAAATCAGCAATTCTTTTGAGACAGGAAAAAAAATTATTGCATATTAAAGAAATAAAAAAACTTTTATCTATTTAAAATAATTTTATATTTTTGTATAGAATTTTAATTATTCAAATTATAATTATTTAATATATGGAAACAAAAATGAATAATATTGTATTAGTTCCGACTGATTTTTCTGAAGTTTGTGCTAATGCTATAAGTCAAGCAGCAGAAGCAGCTAAATTTTTAAAGTACAAACTTAGTTTATTACATGTAATTGATAAAAGTACAAAATCTCATTTAAAAAAAGAAAGTTTAAGTATTGAATCAATCGACGAAAAATTAAATGATATAGCAATAAAAATCAAAAATGACTATAACATTGAGGTCGATCATATTTCAAAAGAAGGTGATATTTTTACAACAATTGCAGATGTAGCCAAAAATATTGGAGCTAATCTGATATTTTTAGGTACACATGGTAAAGTTGGAGTACAAAAATTAACAGGAAGCTTTGCATTAAAAGTTGTTACAAACTCACCGGTGCCTGTTATTGTTGTCCAAAAACGTCAATTCGACAAAGGATATAAGGATATAGTATTACCTATAACCAGTGATTCAGGACCATGGGAAAAAACAAAATGGGCAACATACATAGCTAAAAATTTTGGGGCATCTATTCATGTTTTCCAAATAGAAGGAAAAAAAATTGATAGTGCTGTAGAATTAATTACAGGTCATTTTGAAAAAGAAAATATTTCTTATACAATAAAAAAAGTCGGTAGCAGTAATTTCTCAAAACAGGTGATTGATTATGCTACTTCAAAAAATTCAGACCTTATAATGATTATGACTAATCCGGATAAAAGTTTTAAGACTTTTATTTTAGGTAGTTATGATGAAGAAATGATATTTAATGCTTCTCAGATTCCTGTTATGTGCATTAATCCGCGAAAATATAACTGGGAAAAATTTCTACAGTATTAAAATTTTTAAAACTGAATTTTATACTTTTTACAGTAAAATTAATCTTTCAGAAAAAAATTACTTAATAAAATAAAATGACCTCTGATAAAGCTGTAAAACCGGTAGATGATAGAATGTTGAAGCCAATACAGTTGAATGTAAAAAATGACAAGGAATATATTTTACTTCAACAATCTGAATCATTTAAAGTTAAAGGAAAAGAATTTTCATTTTTAATACCGAATAATATTTCATTATTCTTAAGCATATCAAGTAAGGGATATCTGAATGCAAAAAATATCTATAAAAAAATAATTTCTGCTAAACTTCCAAAATCAAAAATTTCTTTTATAAAAAAAGAACTTAAAGAATTATATAATTATTTTGAAGAGATACAGATAGGTTTATTATTTATGTATTATGCTCTTGAAATATTTTCAAATCTTGCTATTCCTAAAAATCATAAAATAAAAAGATTAAATGAAAAAAATGAAAAAGAAACATGGAATAAAGAAAAAATCATTAAAATGCTTTCTCTTTCTGAAATAATTGGTGATATTTTACCTGAAATACTAAAGACCGAATCTCCTAAAGAAAAAAAATTCTGGCAAAATTTTATTAAATTGGAAAATATTAGAAATGCGATTATTAATCAAAAAATAATAAATAATACGGCTATTGACACAGGTTTTCTTAAAAAATTTTTGGATGAAAACATTTTTCATATAATTAATTCAGGTAAAGATGTTTTAGGTTTTTACTGCCAAGAAAATAAATCCCATCCTTTCTTTCCTTTAGGTTTTAATAACCCTGATATACCTGTTATTGAAGTAAACGATTTTGAAGATTATTTTGAACTGGCTAAAAAATAACATACCTCACTAAAAAGCATTATTTTTTTCTCTTTAATCTTATTTCTCTTTTTTCTTTAAGTTTTTCTTCAATTTCTTTTCTTCTTTGTTCTCTCTGTTTAAGAATTTTATCAAGAGGGTCTTTCTTATATAATTCTTCAATTATAAATATTAAACCTAAAGAGGTATAATTATAATAATCACTGTTATCATTACCAATCGTTACATCTAATTTATCCGTATTAACTCTCCTTGAGGTTGTTTCAATGCAAATATTAAATTTGTCATCTAATAGATATGTTAATCTGATACCAAAAGGAACAATAGATTCTGTTGTCGCTTTTTTCCCATCATAACCAAAATTCCTAATTTCTGCATCTGTCGGAATATCATATAATTTTGATCTGAAATCAATAAAACCTAATCCAAGTATTGCATATATATTAACTTTATTTTGGTTTTTATCCGGATAAAATAAGTTATTTAAATTTAAGCTGGTATTCATATTGTATTCTATAAAAATTGTTTCAAAATACAAATTAACCGGATTATTATTTTTATCAGTTATTTTGGCACCTGTTAATCTTCCTGTTAAAAATTGTCCTCCAAAAGATATTACAGATCCAAAAGATTTTGATATAATTATACCATAAGCAGTTTTATTTTTATTAAAAAAACCTGTATTCCAGTTATTATCTAAATCTCCGAAAAAATTAGTAACTCCCCAATTTATATTAACCGACCAGTCATACCTAAATAGATAATCAAATTTTGACAAATGCTGGCAACATAAATAATTTGGGAAAAAAATTGTAAACAGAACAATTAATTTTATAAAATAAGCTGTTCTCATCATCATTAATTAATTCCTATTATTAGTGTATAAGTAACCTTTAGGGCTATATAATTTCTGACTTTAGACTCATCTAATTTTATATTTAGAAACAGTGTTCAATAAAAATCACTGGTGGCATAACGCTAATTTCGTTACATGCTAATCCCTATGGGATATGTTAAATATTATATTATTGTACGATTAATTATTGACAGATTGCTTCACCCCTCCTCGCACTGTCCCGCCTATCAGTTCGAAATGACGGAATCAAGAATCGTCAACTTATAACAGCTAAAGTATTATAAAAATATCAATTAATCTTTAAAATTTTGTTTTTTTTAACAAGCTTTTACAAAGCATATAGTATATTATTTCTTTATTAACAAATCGTTGAAAACAATTTATACAACTTTATAAATATATTTATACCTTTGTGTTTAAAAAAATAGATGTATGAACAAAACCTTACATTTAATTCTAAGTATTTTATTATTCTTATTCGGCGTTTTTTTAATCTGGTATTTTTCCTCATTAGTTATTTGTATTTTAATTTCCGCTGTTTTATCAATAATAGGGCATCCCTTAGTGAAAATTTTTGATAAGATTAAAATTAGCAAGTTTACGTTTCCTCATTCTTTAAGTGCATTTTTAACTTTAATTATAATGATTATTGTTATGGTTTCTGTTTTTAAAATTTTCGTTCCTTTAATTGCCGGACAAGCAAAAGTTATTTCAAATATCAATATTAATTATATACACGAGAGTTTAGAAAAACCCTTAACTTCATTTGAGAATTTCCTTTTTGATTACGGAGTTTTGTCAGAAGGTGAAACTATAGAATCATCAATAAACTCAAAGTTTGAATCATTGTTGAATATAACAAATTTTTCAAATATTTTTAAAAACATTTTAGGTTTTACAGGTTCATTATTTTTTAGTGTTTTTACTGTTTTATTTATAACATTTTTCTTTTTAAAGGATGAACACATGTTTTATAATGCAATTATGCTTTTGGTTCCGGTAAAATATGAAGAAAAAATAACAAATGTTCTGACAGAAAGCAAAAAACTCCTGACACGATATTTTATTGGTTTATGTATTGAAATAACTTCAATGATAACATTAATCAGCATTGGACTATCAATATTCGGAGTAGAAAATGCATTGCTTATAGGATTCATCGGTGGTTTAATGAACACTATCCCGTATTTAGGCCCTGTAATTGGAGCAATAATCGGCGTAATCATAGGTGTAACGAGCAGCTTAAGCATGGAATTATATACAGGAATATTACCATTGATTCTAACAATTATTGGGGTTTTTGCCGTTGCTAATATTATTGATAATATTGTTTTTCAGCCTGTAATTTATTCAAGTAGTGTTAAAGCACATCCCATTGAAATATTCCTGGTAATTATAATGGCAGGGAGCATTGCCGGTATTCCGGGAATGATTTTAGCTATTCCTGCTTATACTGTCCTTAGAATTATCGCCAAAGAATTTTTCAATAAATTTAAGATTGTTAAAAAACTTACTGAAAAAATTTAAATTCATACAATAAATTAATACTTGTGAATCCAAAAGTAAAAGATACACTCAATATAATTTCAAAAATAAATGTTAAAAGAGCAGGAAACGTTTTTAAAATTTTGTTCAGTTATTATTTTTCAAGAATAACAGGTAAAACATTTCACTGGGGAATGCCATACAGTATTTCTTTTGAACCAACTACATCCTGTAATTTAAGATGCCCTGAATGTCCTTCAGGATTAAATCAATTTACAAGACCAACAGGAAATTTAACATTTGAACTTTTTCAAAACACAACTGACCAATTAAGTCAATATCTTTTTTATATGATACTGTATTTCCAGGGAGAACCTTTCTTAAATCCTGATTTTTTCAAAATTGTTAAATATGCAGTAAAGAAAAAAATTTATACGGCTACTTCTACAAATGCACATTTTCTTAATGATGAAAATGCAAAACTTACAATTGAATCCGGTCTTAACAGGCTGATAATTTCGCTTGACGGAATTGATCAGGAAACTTATTCTGCATACAGGATAGGAGGAAATTATGAAAAAGTAATAAAAGGAATAAAAAATATTGTAAAATGGAAAAAACAGTTAAAGTCTGCAACTCCTTATATTATTATACAGTTTTTGGTTTTCAGATTGAATGAACATCAAATAGATGATATAAAAAAATTAGGGGAAAATTTAGGTGTTGATGAAGTCAGGATAAAAACAGCACAGTTTTATGATTTTAAAAACGGAAATCCTTTAATACCTACTTTAAATAAATATACCCGTTACAAAAAACAAATTGATGGTACATATAGTATCAAAAGCAAATTACCTGATTATTGTTACAGGATGTGGAGTTCATGCGTAATTACATGGGATGGCTTAATTGTTCCCTGTTGTTTTGATAAGGATGCAAAATACAAGTTAGGTGATTTAAAAGATAATTTTTTCAAA
>JAIOSH010000384.1 GCA_021107685.1 Bacteroidales bacterium
GACCAAATTGAAACTTTTTTTATAAATATGCTCAGAGGTACGGGAATTGCAGGTTTACACGGAATATTACCAAAACAAAAGCATTTGATACACCCTATGCTTTTTACTTATAAAAAAGATATTGAAAAATTCATTTTAGATCATAAACTTGATTTTAGAAAAGACACTTCAAATCAATCTATAAAATACTTAAGAAATAAAATAAGACATAAAATTATTCCATTATTTGAAGAAATTAATCCTGATTTTGAAATCCTTTTAAATAAAAATATTGAACGAATCAGGGAAGCGGAAAATATTTTTAAAAAAACTATTAATAAGGAAAAGAATAAAATATTACAGTTTAAGGATAATAAAATTTTAATTTCAATTTCATCACTAAAAAAATTACATCCAGTTAAAACATTTTTATTTGAATTTCTATCATCATATAATTTTAATTTTAGTGTTATCGAAGATATTATTGCTTCTTTAGATAACATTTCCGGAAAACAGTTTTATTCTTCTACTCATCGGCTTATAAAAGACAGGGAACATCTTATAATTACAAAAATTCCTGCAAGATCTTTATATAAAGATGAACCGATAATTAAACAGGAATATTTTATTAATGAAAACGAAACAGTAATTAACAGCCCGGTAAAACTGAAAATCAATAAAATTCCGAATAATGAAAAATTTGTCCTGAAAAAAAATAAAAAAATCGCCAGCTTAGATTATGACAAATTAAAATTTCCTTTAAAAATACGAAAATGGAAAACAGGTGATTATTTTTTCCCTTTTGGTATGACAACAAGAAAAAAAATTAGCGATTTTTTTATTGATAATAAATTTTCTCTTTTAGATAAAGAAAATACCTGGCTGTTATGTTCTGATAATAAAATTATTTGGATAGTCGGTTTTCGTATTGATAATAGGTTTAAAGTAACAAAAAAAACAAAAAAAATATTTCAAATTATGTATCTAAAAAATTAAATATATATCTTTGCAAATTCAATTTTAAATATTAAAAAACATGCTAAAAAATTTATCATTTTTAAAAACAGTTAATACAATAATACTTGTTTTAGTATTAAATCTTATTGGATTTTCACAAATATTGGAGCCTGTAAAATGGGAGTTTAGCAGCAAGAAAATTAGTGAAAAGGAAGCAGAATTGATTTTTACAGCCCAAATTGAAAAAAAATGGCATTTGTATTCGCAGGATATTCCGATGACACCACCTGCTACAACATTTACTTTTTCGGAAAACGGTAATTATGAATTGATTGGTAAAGTTACGGAATCAGAGTCTATTGAGGAGTATGATTCAAATTTTGAAATGAATCTGAAATACTTTTCAGATAAAGCGATTTTTAAACAAAAAGTAAAATTATTATCTGATTCTCCCTTTACTATCAAAGGTTTTGTAACATTCATGTGTTGTGACAATACAAAATGCCTGCCTCCAACTGATGTTGATTTTGCATTTAAATTTTTCGAAGAAAATAAGGCAGTTGCTGACAGTAAATCCCAGGAGCCAGAAAAAGTTAAAGATATTATAGAAGAGATTGAATTGCAGCCAAAGGAAAAAAAAAAGGAAGAGTTTATTAGTGAATCAATAAGTACCACAACAACTGCTTCAGAATCAAAAAGCGAATCTTTGTGGATATTTTTTGTTATTGCTCTTTTGGCTGGCTTTGCAGGAGCATTAACACCTTGTGTTTACCCTATGATACCAATGACTGTGACATTTTTTATGAACAGCAGTAAAAATAAAATACGTGCAAAAACAAATGCCTTGTTTTATGGACTTTCAATAATAGTAATTTATACTTTTATTGGTGTGCTTGTTACAGTTTTATTCGGTTCGGAATCAATAAAAGATATAAGTTCTAACTGGATAACAAATATTATATTTTTCTTATTATTTACTGCTTTTGCGACATCTTTCTTTGGTTTGTTTGAGTTTGTTTTGCCATCATCATTAACCAATAAATCTGATAAACAAGCTGACAAAGGTGGTTTAATAGGAGCATTTTTTATGGCTCTCACTTTAGTTCTTGTATCATTTTCGTGTACTGCTCCTTTTGTTGGTGGAATTTTAGTTGAAGCATCCACAGGAAGTATAATTAAGCCAACAATCGGGATGTTTGGCTTTTCCTTAGCTTTTGCATTGCCTTTCACAGTATTAGCACTTTTTCCTTCCTGGCTGAACAAATTACCTAAATCGGGTGGTTGGTTAAATTCGGTAAAAGTTGTTCTTGGATTTATTATCCTTGCCCTTGGCATGAAATTTCTTCTTGTGCCGAACCAGGCTTTAGGGTGGGGAATAACACGTGAATTTTTTATTGCGGTTTGGATAGTATTGTTTACTTTGCTGGGCTTTTATTTATTGGGAAAAATTAAGTTTGCTCACGACAGCAATATAAATTATATTGGTGTGCCTCGTTTATTATTGATTATTATAACATTTACATTTGTTGTTTATTTGATACCAGGTATGTTTGGCTCACCTTTAAAAGCAGTTTCAGGTTTTTTACCTTCTGAATCGTCTTTTAATTTAATTGAAATTATTAGTAAAAGCAAAGGGAGTGCTGTTTCTTCAGACTATAAATCAAATATTTGTGAAGAACCTAAATATGCTGATTTGTTTAAATTACCTCATGGATTACAAGGATATTTTGATTATGAACAGGGATTAGCATGTGCAGAAGAATTAAATAAACCGATTCTTCTTGATTTTAAGGGGCATGCATGTGCAAATTGTAAAGTGATGGAAAAAACTGTATGGTCTGACCCTGAAGTTTTAAAACGTTTACATGAAGATTATGTTATTATTGCTTTATATGTTGATGACAGAACAGAACTTCCCGAATCCGAATGGGTAACCTCAACTGTTGATGGAAAGGTTAAAAAAACCATTGGGAAAAAAAATACTGATTTTCAAATTTCAAGGTTTAATGTAAATGCTCAGCCCTATTATGTTTTACTTGACCATAATGAAGAGCTTTTAGTTGAACCAAGAGCTTATGATAAAAATATTGATGAATTTGTCAAATTTCTTGATACTGGAATTGAAAATTTAAAAAAAAAGAAATAATCTTTTATTTTTAAAATAAATATCATAAATTTGGTAAAAATAAAAATTAACACAATAAATATTGAATTATGAGTAAAATACGATTAGGCTTAATGGGCTTCGGGGAGATAAGCCGACATATTTACCGGCAATGCCTTGAAGATGAACTGATAGAAATAGTAGCTATCAGTGACCTTGGACGTCCTGAAATTTTACATTATCTTTTAAAAGCAGAAACAAAAGGTAAAATTGACGTACGCGTTGAAGGTAATTTTTTAATATCAAAAAACGGCAGGGCAAGAATGCTTCCCGGTGGTAAACCCGGTAATGTTCCATGGGATGCATTCGATGTAGATGTAGTTGTTGATGGGACAGGTAAGTATCGTTCAAAAAAAGAAATGAAAGGACATATTAAGGCTGGTGCACAACATGTAATACTTTCTTCGCTTCCAAGCGATAAAATTGACAGGGTTGTTGTAATGGGAGTAAATGAACATACGATTAAAGCTTCTGATCGTATGATTTCACCCGGTTCTTCAACAACAAATGCTACTGCTCTAATGTTGAAAATACTTGACGAGAATTTTGGAATAGACTATGCTATGTTAACAACCGTACACGCATACACTGCTGACCAGCCTTTAAGAGATACAGCAGGGACAGAATTTCGCAGAAGCAGATCAGCCGCCGAAAATATTATTCCAAATACAACACCCACACCAAAATGGATACAAAATATTATGCCTGAATTTAAAGGAAGGATTGCAGGGTCTGCTTTGAATGTTCCTATACCTGCAGGCTCTCTGCTTGATCTTACTACCTTTATGAAAAAAGAAAAGATAAAATTAAATGATATCCATAAAGCCATTGAAAATACTGCTAAAAAAATCCCTCATATTGTTGAGGTTGTAGAAGACCCTATTGTTTCACGGGATGTTATTGGTAATCGACACTCTTTGGTTTATGATAAAAAAGCCACTATGCAATCTTATAAAAGAATGCTCAAAACTCTTGTTTGGTATCATAGTTCACTCGCAATGGCAACAAGGATCAAAGAGATAATTATTGCATATCATAAAATTAATTCAAAAGGAGGTGTAAAATGAGAGTAGCAATAAATGGTTTCGGACGTATAGGGCGTTCGGTATTTCGTATTTTAAATAACCGTAAAGATATTGATGTCATAGCTATTAATGATCTTTTTGATAATACTGTCCTAGCATATCTGTTAAAATATGATACAGTTATGAAAGGTTTCGGTCAGGATGTTTACCTTGAAAATGATTGTTTAATTACACCTAATGAAAATGTAAAAATGCTTAGTATCAGGGATCCTAAGGAATTACCCTGGGAAAAGCTGGATATTGATGTAGTTATTGAGGCAACGGGAATATTCCGTACTAAAGATATGCTTGTTCTTCATTTGGAAGCCGGTGCAAAACGTGTTATTTTAACAGTTCCTGCTAAAGATAAAATTGATTATACATTGGTAATGGGTGTTAATGATGAAGGATTAAAACCTGAACATAAAATAATCTCAAATGCAAGCTGTACAACTAATTGCCTCGCACCAATGGTAAAAGTTTTGCATGATGCTTTTGGAATAATTGAAGGTTTAATGACAACTACTCATGCATATACAAATGACCAACGTCTCGCTGATGTACCTCATAAAGATTGGCGTAGAGGCAGGGCTGCTGCCGAAAACATCATTCCAACAACAACGGGCGCAGCAAAAGCCGTTGGCGAAGTTATCCCCGAATTAAAAGGTAAATTAGATGGTATGGCTTCTCGTGTTCCTGTTCCTGACGGCTCAATTGTGGATTTAGTAGTAGAACTCAGTAAAGATGTAACTGTTAAAGATATTCATGCTGCTGTACGTTTAGCTTCCAATGCTAAAAACATGCAAAATGTTTTATATTATTCCGAAAACCCTATTGTTTCTTCCGATATTGTCGGTAATCCGTATTCTTCAATTTATGATTCCGAATATACAAGAGTTCTGGGCAAACGTATTGTAAAAACCCTAAACTGGTATGATAATGAATGGGGCTATTCAAACCGTGTTGTAGATCTTATAGTAAGACTTGAGGATTTTAACAATTAATGCATTGAAAATTAATGAGTTGGTAACAAATCTCAATTAACAAATGACAGAAACTGTTTTGGTTATTGTCCCGAGTACACAGCGATTTTCTAAGTGGAATTAAATTTAGTAAAAATATTGTAATAAATTAATAATCATTCTATTAAAAACGCAAATACTAATATAAAATATGGCGGTCTGTTTTTTAATATGTTTACTTTGTGAAC
>JAIOSH010000513.1 GCA_021107685.1 Bacteroidales bacterium
AAGTCGAAGTGCAACCATTTTTATAATAGGCTTTCCCCACCATAATTCACTGTTCTCAAAATTTGCTTTGCTTTTTCCACAGTTGTTTCCGGTAAAGGCGAGTAATGAACTTTTCTCGTAACTTCCTGTGCATCTTTACTTATCAGCCAATCTAAAAACTTCACGGTTTCCTGTGCCTGAATTTTTGAACGCCCATTATAATCTTGATCTTTATATAGTATGATCCATGTAAAACCACTTATAGGATATGCTTCAGGGTCAGCGGAGTTGGTTAGCATCACTCTTGTATCTTCAGGGATATCAGCTTTTGCTGCCGCACTGATTGACTCAACACTTGGCTCAATATAATTACCTGCCTTGTTTTGCAATAATGCAACCGGAATTTTTTGTGCAAATGCATATTCAGAACCAATATATCCTATTGTACCGGAAGTTTGTTTTATTGTACCTGCAACTCCGGGATTACCTTTTGCCCCGATACCGCAAGGCCATTTTAATGATTTGCCTTTACCGACTTCTGTTTTCCAAACATCACTGACCTTACTCATAAAATCGCTAAAAATATAAGTTGTACCGCTTCCGTCTGACCTGTGTACAACAGTGATTTTTTTATCCGGTAAATTTAAGTCGGGGTTGTTTGCCTTAATTTTTTTATCGTTCCATTTTGTGATTTTACCCATAAAAATTTCTTCCAATAATTTATTAGTAAGTTTTATTCCTTCTATATCAGCAAGATTGTAAGCAATCACAACAGCACCAAGACAAGTAGGGATATGTACTATCTCTGCAGGCATATTTTTTATTTTTTCATCCGAAAGAAATGCATCTGTAGCACCAAAATCTACAATCTTATCTTTCAGACTTCTAATTCCACCACCTGAACCTATGCCACCATAAGTAAGTAAAATTCCTGTTGACTTGGTATAATTTTTAAAAACCATATTATAAAAAGGCATAGGGAATGTTGCTCCGGCAGCAGTTATTGTAACATTTTTGTTAGAAGTTTCACCGTTTTGATTTAAATTATCACAAGCTGTTAATAAAGCAATTGCAATAAATAATACAATTAATTTTTTCATATTTACAGTTTAATTTAATGGTTGTTATAAAAACTTTTTTGCAATATTAAAAATGATACATTACATAAATATTTCAAGAATGTTACAAAAATGTTACAATCATTAATGTCTAACTATAGATTAATATGCCGATAATTTTTATCTGTTAAAACTTTATTTTCGTAATTAAAATTTAGTTCATATTTTTGTGAACATATATATAAGATATGGTAAAAAAAATTATTACAGAAAACCAAATAAAAACAGCTAGATTTGCAAAAGCAATGGCACACCCTGTAAGAATGTATATATTAGAATTATTATCAAAACAAGCATGTTGTTATAGTGGTGATTTATCTGAAGTATTACCAATAGCTAAATCAACTCTTTCTCAACATCTTAAAGAATTGAAAAATGCAGGCTTAATTCAAGGTGAGATTGAACCGCCAAAAATAAAATATTGCCTTAATACTGAAAATTGGAAATTAGCTCAAAATCTTTTTAAAAAATTTTTGCATTTATAAAATTTTTATATCTTTGTTCGTTGTTTTACGAAATACGAATTAAATTTTATAAAAATGGAAATAAAAATTTTATGTTGAATATATTAAACCAAAAATGTAATGTCATCACTTTTAAAAAAGCTGTCGTTTTTAGACAGATACCTTACACTTTGGATATTCCTTGCCATGTTTATTGGTGTAGGTTCAGGTTATTTGTTTCCTGAAATTGCTGTTTTTTGGGATTCATTAAAAGCATCACCTGAAAGTACAACTAACATTCCAATAGCCATTGGTTTGATTCTTATGATGTATCCTCCTTTGGCCAAGGTTAAATACGAAGAATTGGGAGATGTTTTCAAAAATTACATAGTACTTGGTTTATCACTGGTTCAAAATTGGATTATAGGACCAGTACTTATGTTCTCACTTGCCATCGTGTTTTTTAAATTGTTCCCCGGAGAAAATAATGCCAATCTTCCTTATATGTATGGGATTATCATGATCGGTCTTGCAAGGTGTATAGCTATGGTTATTGTCTGGAATGATCTTGCAAAAGGCGATACTCAGTATGCTGCCGGATTGGTTGCCTTCAACTCTATTTTTCAGGTATTATTTTTCTCATTTTATGCTTATTTCTTTATTGCAGTATTACCGGGATGGTTTGGAATACCGACGAATAATGCTGTTGAGAATATTACAATAGTTCAAATTGCAGAAAGTGTATTTATATACCTGGGAATTCCTTTTATTGCAGGCTTTCTAACTCGTTTTATATTAATACGGATTAAAAGTAAACAATGGTATCATACGAAATTTGTTCCGAAAATTAGCCCATTGACATTGATTGCATTATTATTTACAATTGTTGTAATGTTTTCACTCAAAGGAGAATACATAGTAAAAATCCCTCTAAATGTAGTATTGATTGCCATACCATTATTTATTTATTTTATTGTAATGTTTACCGTATCCTTCTTTATGAGTAAAAAGGTAGGTGCAAATTATGAACAATCTACCACATTATCTTTCACTGCTGCCAGCAATAATTTTGAACTTGCTATTGCTGTTGCTATTGCTGTTTTCGGCATCAATTCGGGCGAAGCCTTTGCTACTGTTATCGGTCCGTTGGTTGAAGTTCCCGTACTTATTATGCTGGTAAATGTGGCATTGAAAATAAAATCAAAATATTTTGTTAAAAAATAAAGGAAAAATAATTGTTTCGGTTTTTGGTGTGGCTGATTATAATGCAATTGAAGGTGTCAAAAAAAATACGATTTTGGAATAGTTAGAGCATATTTCTGATACCAATACCAACATTAAAACTTAATTTCAAGATTTAAATATACGCTTGATATTAATGATTTTCCACTTTCTGCTGGTTGCCAGCCCTGGTAATTCGGGGCAATTTTAAGTCCCTTATTAAGTGCAAATTCTAAACCGGCAATAATAATCTGACCGTCTTTGGCAATATTCCAATCTTCATCTGCACCATC
>JAIOSH010000298.1 GCA_021107685.1 Bacteroidales bacterium
GGTGTATCAGGAAATTATATTATAAAAGCAAATGAATTAACAAGCTTTAACAAGGTCATTCCGTTATATCTTGAAGATTTGCTGGAAGGGACAATAATTAATCTGCGAATAACTCCCGAATATAGCTTTACAGCAAATATAAATGATTTGCCTGACAGGTTTTTATTACATTTTTCAAACAATGAATTTCCTTATAATGAAGATGTAAATACTAATCCTGATGGAATAAATATTTATTCTTATGAAAACACTATTTATGTAAACCTCTTATCTGCCGGCGAAGAAGTCTCGGGAGAAATAGCTGTTTATAACTTATTAGGACAGGAAATAAAAAGGAAAACCATAGAGCGAGAAGCTTTAAATAAAATAAATATGTACAATTACAATGGTCAGTATATTGTTAAGGTATTTATGAATGATAATATTATAAGCGGTAAAATATTTATTAAATAATGGTTAAAAAATATATTGAATTACTTCAGGCACAAATAATAAAGCTTGATGCAAAAGGTTTTGATCTGCAGGCATGGAAAAATTATACTATTGTATTGCTTGCCCGGATTTTTGGCGAAGATAATCAGAAAATAAAACAAATAGAAAAAATTGAGTATGATTATAGCAGTTGGGCATTAAGAGATACTTCGGGACATTCATCTTATATGATTACCTGTAAAAAACTCGGTAAGGAAATACTTGAAGCTTCAATTGATGAACTTAAAAATTTCGGATTACCTGAAAAAAAGGATAAAGAAAAAGACAATATAATTGATATTGATACAATTCTCACAGCCATGGAGGACCTGTTGAAAATATCGCAATTCAAAGGAGTAAAAAAAATACTTAATTCCAAAGAAAGTTCTGATATAAAGAAAAAGTTATTAAAAGAAAAGTTAAATAGCTTTGGCTCTGACATTGGGTTGGATATTTTGATTAATATCCTGGTAAATCCTCAAATATCAGAAAAATTTTGAATTAAACTTAAAAAATGAAAAATACAATAAAAATTATTCTTAGCTTATTAATTTTAATAATTTTACATAATAGCTGTAAAGATAGTACTGCTTTTAATGGTGAAGGGAATGAGGTTGTTTCGCAAAATGAACATCTTGTAATGGCAACGGTTTTTCATCAGAAAGCTGCTGAAATGAGAGCATTGTCATACCAGGCTTATAATATTGCCAGAATGATGTTAGATAATGATCTGAGACGTGCAGGACTTTCAAAAAAACAAGCTATTGTGGTTGATATTGATGAAACTGTTTTGGATAACAGCCCTTTTCAGGCAAAATGTATAATTGATGAAACAAATTATCCGACAAACTGGAAAGAATGGTGTGAACTGGAAAAGGCAAAACCCTTACCTGGGGCTGTTGACTTTTTGAATTATGCCAAATCAAAAGGTGTTGAAGTGTTTTATATTACAAACAGGAAAGAAATGTTCAGGGAAGTAACAATGAATAATCTAATTAAAAATAATTTTCCTTTTGTGGATGAAAAACATTTATTGATGAGAAATGAAACTTCGGGTAAAAAAGGCAGAAGAGATATAATTTCAAAAGATTACCGTATAGTTTTATTAATAGGGGATAATCTTAATGATTTTTCAGAAGTTTTTGAAAAAAAATCGGTAAATGAAAGATTTAATATGACAGACAGCTTGAAAAATGAATTTGGGAGACGATTTATTGTTTTACCAAATGTTATGTATGGCGAATGGGAAGAAGCGATTTATAATTATAATAATACACTCACTGATAAAGATAAAAAACAATTAAGATATCAAAGCCTGGAAAGCTTCTAACTTAATTAGTGTTTGCAAGAAAACGCCAATAACTGCGTTACGCTCATCTTAAAAATCAGTCATTTACTTTAGTAAACTCCTGATTTTTAAAATTTCGCAAGCCTTGTTCTTGACGTTTTCTTATCAAACACTTAGTTTTCGTGCAAAGACTAATTAAAAAATCATTCAGGAAAAAATTATTCTATTGAAAACCTCCATGCACAATAATATTCATCAGGATGTTTATCGGGCGGACATGCAATACATTCAGTTTTTATTGCAGGGTCAATAGATTCGGCAAAAGTGGTATATTCAACCAAACCACCGGATTTACAAGGATAATCGTCTAAGTTCTTTCGTTTACGTGCTCCCTGTACTCTACATTCATTCATTTGAAAAACAAAGCTTTTGGGCGTTTCTTCTGAAATTGACTGTTTATTTACAGTAGCATAAAGCCGGAACTGCAATGCCTTTTTTAATCCTTTCAAACCTGATTTTTCCGGTAAATTCAATAATTTTTTGACTGACCATGCTTCAAAAGGCGAAAAATGAGCCCAGCAGGAATCATTACAGCGTTTGGCATCATTCATCCCCCTTGTAAATTCAACAGCCTGAAACCAAACACCATCATTGGCAAGCCAGTTAACAGCTATACTTTCTTTTAATTTCAATAAAATATCTTTAGGTAAATTTAAAAGCTGAGATGGTATATCATCAATCATTTCAAAATTTAATGTTTTTGACAACCTTTTCATTTGAATATTATAGCTCCTTTCATAAGCTATTTTAAGAATTTCCTGTGCTTTTTCCCTACCCAACTGATGCTGAACTTCTGCATACCACATAGCATGATGCATCATAGTACGATGAAAAAAATCAATAATTAATTGTGCGTTTTCTTCATGGCTAAGTTCTTGCGGCGTATTTGTTATGGTTTTCATATTTAATTCAGGTATTAATTTTCAGGACGCAAAATTAACATTATTTACATAAAATGATAATAAACTTGATTTTTATGGCTAAATAATATTTTGAGGTGCTGGGTAAATATTTTGGTCGGACAATTCCTTTACTTGTAATAGCAAGAAGGAGCTTATATTTTATTGCTAAACCCTTTTTGAATATAGTAATATAGCATTTGCAATATCAAACCACGAAGTGGTTAAACGTGA
>JAIOSH010000605.1 GCA_021107685.1 Bacteroidales bacterium
ATAAATCTTGTACTTCTTTCAATAGCATTGTTAACTTCAATTAATCTGAATGGTTTAGAAAAAAAATCTGTTGCACCATATCGCATTGCCTCAATAACACTACTCATATCACCATGACCGGATATCATTATAACTTCAATTTCGGGATATAATTTTTTTATTTTTTTTAAAACATTTAAACCATCCATTTCGGGCAGTTTAATATCTACTATGGCTATATCAATTTCATTTTCATTTAATCTTTTAAAAGCTTCTGATGGTAAAGCAGACTTAAATACATAAAAATTTTTATCAGTAAGAAATTCACCAATTTCATCTCTAACACGTTTTTCATCATCAAGGACTAATATATTTAAATTTTCCATTGTTAATGTAATACTGATTGGTTACAAAATTTTATCTTTCTTTTTACCTGAATATTTTGGCAAAGATACTTTTATTTTGGTAAATTTATTAATTTCACTAATCACACTTATATCACCCTGCATCTCTTTTAAAATTCCATAAGTAATTGATAAACCCAAGCCCGTACCTTTTTCAACATCTTTTGTAGTAAAAAAAGGGTTAAAAATATTATTTAAATTTTCTTCAGAAATCCCAATGCCATTATCTTCTATTTCTAAATTAATTTTATTATCCGTACAAAAACTATTTATTTCAATTTGCTTTTGATATTTTTTATTATTAATCATTTTCTGTCTTTCTTCAACAGCATATCTTGCATTTGAGATTAAATTTAGTATTACTTGTTCAAGTTTATATTTATTTCCAACAGAGAAACAAGAGTTTTTTTCCAGGTTTAAAAGAATTTTTATATTATGATTTGAATATTGAGTATTAATCATTGATAAAGCATTATGAATTACTTCATTAACATCAATCTTGTCAAAATAAACGGTTTCCTGATCTCTTGAAAAAATCCTGACATGGTTAATAATTTGTTTTATGCGATCTATATCCAGGAAAAGGGAATTACATTTACTTTTAATATATTCTTTTGAAAGATTATCATTTGAAAGTTTAAATAAAATATTATCCAAACCCATTGATATACCACCCAATGGTTGATTAATCTCATGGGCAATTCCTGCTGCAAGTTCTCCTAAAGATTCTAATTTTGATTTCTGAATTAATAATTGTTGTTGTTTTTCTCGTCTTTTTAATTCTTCATTAACTCTCTTTTCAAGATTAAGATTTAATTCTTTTAATTCTTCTTCTGCCTGTGTTCGTTCAGCAATTTCTTTTTGAAGATCTCTTGTTCTTTCTTCTATACGTTTTTCTAATTCAGTATTTAATTTTTGAAGCGATTCTTCAGCCCTTTTACGTTCAGTAATATCATGCACATGAAGAAGTAATGCATCTTTTCCTGAATATTTCATTTTGCTTCCCCTGACTTCAACCGGTATAATATCTCCATCAGCAGCTAAACTGAATCCTTCATAATATTTTATTTTTTCTGAAAACAACTTTGAATAGTTAATTTTTACATCCTCTTTCAATTCAATAGGTACAAGGTCTAAAACATTTTTCCCTATTAATTCTTCACGTTTTAGATTTTGGAGTACACAGGCTGCAGGATTAACATCCAATACATTACCATCTTTATCTTCAAGAAAAATTGCACCAGGGGACTCTTCAAATAAAATACGAAATTTCTTCTCACTTTTATACAAAGCCTCCTCTGCTAACTTGCTTTTCATCTCTTGTTCTCTAACCTTTTTTTCTAATAGAATTGAATTAGACAATTCATGTATCAGTGAAGTTAATTTATCGGTATCAACCGGTTTTAAAAGAAAGCTATTTATACCAATTTTTATTGCTTCAATAAAATATTCTACTTCACTATATGCCGACATTATAACAATTCTTACATTTCGGTCAATATATTTTATTTTTTTCGTCATTTCAAGCCCGTTCATAACAGGCATTTGAATATCAGTAATTATCAGATCAGGCTTATATTGCTTAAATAACTTTAGTCCTTCCTCCCCATTTTTTTCGACATATAAATTTTTTAACAATCTCTCTAATATCTTGACATATACTACACAAAGAATATATTCGTCCTCAACGTATAAAACAGAAATATTTAATTTATTCATATTAAAATTAGTAATTTAGTTAAATACAAAATTAATAATTTAATTTTAATTTATAATATTGCATTTTTTTATACTGCTAAATATTTAGATATTGAAAAATTGAAAAGATATGGTTAAGATTTTAAATCTTTTTTTAATATTATTGATAATTTGTAATAATAGAACAATAGGACAAAAAAATTATCCGGAAAATTATTTTCGTTCACCGGTAGATATATCTGTTAATCTATCAGGCACTTTCGGTGAATTGAGAAATAATCATTTTCACTCAGGGATTGATATTAAGACAGAAGGGATTGAAGGTAAGAATATTTATGCAGTTGCTGATGGATATGTTTCCAGAGTAAAAGTATCTCCAAATGGTTTTGGAAAAGCACTCTATATGACACATCCAAATGGATATGTTTCTGTTTATGCTCATCTAAAGCAATTCAATAATGCAATTGATGAATACGTCAAAAATGAGCAATATAAAAGAGAATCTTTTGCAATAAATATTTATCCCGATAAAAATAAACTTATTGTAAAAAAAAGTGATATAATCGGACTTTCCGGAAATTCAGGAAGCTCTGCCGGACCTCATCTGCATTATGAACTTAGGGATGAAGCAACACAAAAACCCATAAATCCTCTACTTTTTGGTATTAAAGTCAATGACAATACACGACCAAAAATCAGATTACTAAAAATTTATCCTGTTGATAATTACAGTCGTATTAATAATTCTAATCAACCAAAAAAAATTACTGTCAAAGGATATGGATTAAATCATTATTTAAATACAAAAAATCGTATTTCAATAAGTGGTAAAGTTTTCTTTGGTATAGAAACTTACGACTTGTTTAATGATGCTATGAATAAAAACGGTGTATATTCTATTGAACTATTTTTAGACTCAACACTTTTATATTCGCATATTTTAAATACTTTTTCATTTGATGAAACCCGTTATATTAACAGTTTGATTGATTACAGGGAATATTCAAAAAATAAAAGAAGATTACAAAAAACATACATTGCTTCAAATAACAAATTGAGCATTTATAAAAAAGTACTGAATAATGGAATAATAAATTTCCAAAAAGATTCTATTTATACAATAACATATATTATCAAAGATATTAAAGGTAATACATCTAAGCTGTCCTTTCAGATAAATAGCATTAAGCCATCAAAGTCCGAAATTCCTATGAAGGATACACTTCGGAATGATCAACATATTTTTTCATATAAAAATGATAATATTTTCAAAACCGAAAATATAATTCTTAAAGTTCCTGCCAATGCTCTATATGATAGCTTATTATTTGAATATAAAGTTTCAGATCCGGTAAAAAATAGTTTTTCAAAAGTTTATAATATTCATAACAAATATACTCCTCTACATACATGGTGCAATCTTAGTATTGAACCTGATTCAATACCCGGTTTTTTAACAAATAAGGCAATAATCGTTAATATTGATAATAAATATGAATTAATATCAGTCGGAGGTGAATGGAAAGATGGCTATGTTACAACCAAAATTCGTAATTTCGGTAAATATGTTATTATGATTGATACTATTGCACCTGAAATAAAAGCATTAAATATTTATAATAACAAAAATATTAGTAAACAAAAAACTATTAGAATTAAAATCAAAGATGAACTTTCAGGTATTGAATCTTACAGAGGAACAATTAGTAACAAATGGATATTAATGGAATATGATGCTAAAAATGACCTGTTAGTATATAATATTGATGATAAAATGAGTAAAGGAAAAAACAGCTTTAAACTTGTTGTGAAAGACAAAAAAAATAATATCAGTCAATATAAAGTTGATTTAGTTTTTTAATTCTTATCTTTTTTTTGTACTTTTACGGTGTTATTATTCTATACATATTATGAAAAGTAATATTTATAATTATCTTATAATTTTAATACTTTTCTCATTTTGCAAAATTGCAAATGGTCTTGAATATTATTGGATAGGAGGCACTGGTAACTGGTCTAATCTTAATCATTGGTCTAAAACTTCCGGCGGTACTATACTACATATACAGGTTCCAACATCTGAGGATGATGTTTATTTTGATGAAAATTCATTTACTCAGGCAAATCAAATTGTTACTGTTAATCTTGATAATGCTATTTGCAAAAATATGGACTGGACAGGAGCAAATTTTTCACCAACATTTTCAGGTTCAGGTAATATTAGAATTTATGGGTCATTGAAGTTTATTAATAATATGAATCAAAACTTTAATGGTACAGTAACTTTTGAATCAACTACAACAGGAAATAATATTGAACTATCCGGACAACAATTTTATAATCATATTTATTTTCAGGGTATTGGCGGTGGATGGTCTTTTTTTGATGATTTTACAGTAAATGGAACTATACAATTTATTCATGGAACTTTAAAAACTAATAGCAATAAAGTAATATGCAATGGATTCTGTTCAAATCAACCTAATAACCGAACTTTAGTTTTAGGAAATTCCGAATTTAATATTTCAGGTTCTTGGGAAATAAATGGAATTGATTTAATCTTAAAAGCTGATTCTTCATTTTTGAAAATCACTCAAAATTTAACCAATGATAATGGAGATAAATTGTTTTATAATAATATTGAATTTTTTGGTGGAAGTTCTAATCTGAACAATTATTCGGTTTATGGATTTTTTAATTTTATAAAATTTAATAATGGAGGAATAATCAATGGTAACTGTAGTATTGATAGTGTGATTTTTAATGGAAATGGCAAAATAAATGATAGCGATTCAATATATTATATTGCTTTTAATAGTTATGGTTTTGTAAATGGGGGTAAACATATAATTAATAAAGTCATTTTTGGAGGCGACGGACAAATATTTGGAAATAACAGCATTAATACAGCTTTATTTCATAAGATGGGAATTGTTGACAACATAAATACAATAGAAACTGTAATTATTGATAGTGTTGGAATAATTAACGGGGAGAACATAATTGGCACTTTATTGTTAAAACGTAATAGTGTTATTAGGGGAGAAAATACTATTCGTAATGCAAGTTTTAAATGCAATGGTGATTTTTTTGGAACAAATACATTTGACACACTTTCATTTACCCCGGGTTTTATTTATTTATTTGAACATGAAAAAACACAAACAATTACAAATGAATTTAATACAAATGGTATTTGTACAGCACCAATTATTTTACAATCTGATTTTAATAGTATTCAGGCTACAATTCACAAGATAAATGGTAATGTAGAAGCAGATTATTTATCAATAAGAGATATAAATGCTTCAGGGACTAATATTCCATTTATTGCAAATATTTCTGTTGACCTTGGAAATAATACTAATTGGGAAATTGATACATCCATGACAACCGACTTATTTTGGGTTGATGGAACCGGAAATTGGAATGATTCATTACATTGGGCTGCATTCTCCGGTGGTAATGGTGGTTATTGCCCTCCTACTGCCATAGATAATGTTTTTTTTGATGCAAACTCTTTTAGTACATCTAATGATACAGTATATATAAATACCGGTAATGCAGTTTGCAGGAATATGGATTGGACAGGTGCAGGTTTCAATCCTGTTCTAACCGGACCTGATACAAATAATTTAAGAATCTATGGCTCACTGAAATTTATTAATGCAATGGAGCTTGATTTTCAAGGGATAACTTTTTTTGAAGCCACTTCTCCGGATAAAACAATAACAACAGCTCAGAATAAATTTAACAATCATGTATATTATCAGGGTAGAAACGGGGGATGGACTTTACTTGACGCATTTAATACAGCAAAAACAATTTATCTGATACATGGAATTTTAAATACTGATGGGAATAATGTTGATTGTAACAGATTTGATTCATATTATACTAATTTCAGGGAGCTTTATTTAAATACATCAACTATTACAGTAAATCAATATGATACTTATGCATGGTATATTAATGGAACTAATTTTACTCTTGATGCAGATTCTTCATTAATAATCTCTATAGGAATTGTTGGAAATATTATAAGCGATAATGCCGATAGACTAATATATAATAATATTGAATTTTATGGAGCAGGTTCAGAACTTGTAAACAATGCATATTGTGTTTATAATTTAGTTACGTATTATAATAATATTGGAGTAATAAAAGGCAATTGCACAATAGATACAGCAGTTTTTTGGGGTGCAAACGGTTTAATAAATAATAGCGATTCAATAAAAACAATTATTTTTTATGGGGACAATGGAATAATTAATGGGGGTAATCATATTATTGAAATAGCCTATTTTTATAATAATGGATACATATATGGAAATAATAAAATTGATACGGCTTTATTTTATACAAAAGGA
>JAIOSH010000598.1 GCA_021107685.1 Bacteroidales bacterium
AAAAAAGCCACTTTTTCGTGGCTTTTGGTGGGAGTTACTGGATTCGAACCAGTGACCCTCTGCTTGTAAGGCAGATGCTCTGAACCAACTGAGCTAAACTCCCATTTTTTATTTTAATAAACTCCGTATATCTGACCCTCACGACTTGTTGGTCGGGATGCGTCTGAACCAATTGAGCTAAATTCCCCTAAAAAGTTTGCAAATTTAATTAATTATTTTTTTTACGCAATATAAAAATTGATTTTTTTTATTTTAATATTCCGATATTATACTTCCTGTTATTCTCATCAATTCGGTTTGGGTATCAATTAAATTATAAATTGCTTCCAACTTGCCAATTGCTGCATTTAAATAAATAAGCTGCACATCGCGATAATTAAATGAATTAATAGCACCTGATTTGAATTTCTCGTTTGAAATCTGAAGGTTTAAGCTTGCACTTTCCTGATTTGCTATTGCTACCTCATATAATTGTTTTTTAATGCTATATAATTCAAAATAATTAATAAGTATATTACTTAAACTTTGTTTCATTTCTGCAATCGTTAACTCCCCTACCCTTTCCTCAATCTTTGCATTTTGTATTGCACGCTTTGTATTTCCACCATTAAAAAGATTAAAGCTTAAAGAAAAATTTGCATAATAATCATAATTATTTGAATAAGAAACCGGAACATTTTTGTATTTTATTCTGAAATTGAAATTATCAAAGCCTGCATTCAATGCAATTGTCGGATATAATGAACTTTTTTGATAAGATATTTCTTTTTTCAGGATTTCCTGGTTTATATACTGGTTACGAAGTGTTTTATTTTCTGTTTTCATTTTATCTAACAGGTCATTTAGCATAAAGTCATATTCAATAATTTTAAACTCATCACTAAGATTATATTGAATATTTGAATCTTCACCAAGAAGCAAATACAGATTTAACAAAGCATATTTCACATTTAATTCCTGAAGCAAATAATTTGAAGAGTCACTCAAGTATGAATTTTTTGCCTGAAGGACATCATAAGTTACAACACTTCCCAATTCTTTTCGTGCCATAACATAATTATACCTGTCGCCTGAAAGTTTTTTTACTTCTACCAAAACTTTCAGCTTCTCTCTTTCAAGAAGAATTTTATAATATGCTAAAATAATTCCCTGTATAGTATTTTCCACAATAATAGCGGCATTGCCTTCGGAAAGCTGTTCTAATGCCTGTAATTTTTGTTTTGAAATATTTATTGCAAAACCACTGAACAAAGTCCATCCTAAATTTATGTATGGATAAATTGAATTTGTATAATATTCATCTCTTTCATCAGGATTTATTTTGCCCGGAGTATTATCATACCTGTTGCTTTGATTCAACCCTAAGGTGATTGAAGGAAATTTACCAACTGTTCCCCACGAATTATTGTTTTTAGCTATTTCAACATTTTCATTATAAATCCTGATTTGGTAATTATTTTCAAGTCCTTTTTCAATAGCATCTGCAAGAGACAGATCTTCCTGTGCAATTGAGGAAAGGCAAAATAATACTAAAAAAGCAGTAATAAAATATATTAGCCTTAAAAGAAAAATATTTATTGTTAATTTATTTTTAAAAACATTCATAATAATACATGATTTTTTTAAAGTCATTCGTAACATTTCCTATCAACACACTTATTATATATAATTTATTTCACAATATTAAAGTGTTTCCTTAATTATCTAAAGTTCTTTTACTGTATATAACAGCTTTTTCCATACTTTCCCTGCTTGGTTTTTTATTTGTCCATAACCATTTCATCCAGACTTTTAAATCATTAAGCAATAATATCAAAACAGGAAAAAATATCAATAAAAAAGCAGTACCAAAAAATACACCATAAGCCATTGTAACAGCCATAGGTTTCAGGAACAGAGCCTGGAAACTCTTCTCCAATATTATCGGATAAAAGCCGACACTTGTAGTTATTGTTGTTAAAACAATGGCTCTGAACCTGGCAAGTCCGGCATTATAAACAGCTTCTTTTACAGTTTGTCCCTGGCGAAGCAATGAGTTATATTTAGCGAGAAACACAACAGCATCATTGATAATTACACCCGATAAAGCCACCATTCCCCAGCCACTAATCAATGAAACCGGTATGCCTTCCAAACCATGACCCCATGAAGCACCTAACCATGCAAGTGGAATCATCATAATAATAATTATTGCCTGTGAGAATGATTTAAAATGTATCATAATTAAAAGCACTATAAGCAAAAATGCAATACCGAAATATTTAACCATTTGATCCTGGGCTTCTTTACTATCTTTTTGTTGCCCCTGATATTCTATTTTTATATCAGGATATTTAGTATTGATCTCCGGTAAAATATCTTTTTGTATTTTTTCAAGTACAGGTGGCACCGGTTCAATGGGGTCGAAAAGGTCGGCATCAACACGTACTTCTCTTAGACTGTTATAGCGGTTTATTCTAACCGGACCACGTTCAATATTATATGTTGCAAGCTCTGACAATGGAAATTCACCAAAAAGTGTTTTTATCTTCATATTTTCCAATTGCCCGATATTAATTCTGCCTGTTTTAGGATATCTAACCCAAACCCTTAATTCATCTTTTCCATGCTGGAGTCTTTGTGCCTGACTACCAAAAAAACCTTGGCGTACCTGATTTACAATTGATGTTTGGTCCAACCCGAGAAAATATGCTTTTGATTTTAATTTTAACTTAATTTCACGTTTTCCTAAAGCATTATTATCAGTAATATTATTTATTGAAGCAATTCTTTTCATACCATTAATTAGTATGGTTTTGGCTTCATTTAGTTTATCCAAATCCTTACCGAGAAGACTGATTGATACCGGTGTTCCGAAATTACTATTACCTGCAATTGAAAATTTTTCAGCTTCATGTATTTCACCAATCTTGTTTTTTACTCTTTGTACGATTTCATAACTTGAAACACCCCTCCTTTCCATATCAGCTAATATTACAAACGCATTTCCTGCATGAGAACCAACCTCCAGTCCTTCAAAAGCAAAACCTGTTGAAATAAAAGAAAAATTCACAAAAGCATTTGTATCATTTAATTCCTCTCTGAGTTCTTTATCTACCTGCCAAACAGCATCATCAAATTTTCTAAGGTACTCCAGGGTTTTCTTTTCGCCTGAGCCGGGTTTAAATGCAACATTTATTGTAAATTGATCAAAAGGAACGAAAGGAAAAAAAGTTGACTTAATGAATCCTCCGCCAAATAATCCTATTGTTATCAAAAGTAAAGCTCCCGGTATAACAACTACAATCCATTTCCATTTGATAATTTTTTTTAATAAAACACCATAGATATTATACTTCATCCAGTTAACCCATTTATCAAGCTGTTTCCTGAGTTTATTACTTGTTGAAGTTTTTTTATTTGAGTGGAGAATATATTTATTTCCTAAATGTCCGGGAAGAACAAAAAAAGATTCAAATAAAGAAAAACCCAGGCTGAACACAACGACAAAAGCCATTTCAAACATAAATCTCATACGACCTTCAATGAGGAATAATGGAAGAAAAGCAATGATAGTAGTGGCTACAGAAGTAGTTACCGCAGGCAGCACTTCCATTGTGCCATCAACAGCAGCCCGTTTGGGGCTTTTTCCATTTTCAAAATGCGTATAGATATTTTCAGCAATTACAATACCATCATCAACTAATATTCCTATTACCAATATCATCCCGAATAATGATATCATATTAATTGTAATACCGTATAATGAACCGATAATAAACATTGCAAGGAAAGACGCAGGAATACCCCATGCTACCCACAACGAAACCCTAAAGCTCATGAACAAACCTAATGTTATCAGAATTAATACAAGACCTATTAAACCGTTTTTATATAATAAATTTAATCTGCCTTTAAGTAAATCCAGAAAATCAAATGTAATACTCAGATTAATGTTTTTGTGTTCTTCATTAAATTCATTTGCATAATTATTACAAAATTCAGATATTTTCGCAAGGTCTTCTTCAGGAAGCTTGTTAATTGCAAATGAAACAGATCTTTTATCATTCATATATGATTCGCTGGCAACATCAGCAAACTTCAGCTTAACATCAGCAGCATCCCTTATTAATAAATAACTGCCGTCGTCATTTGCCCTAATAACTATATCACCAATAATATTGGGGTTAACACTTCGTGAGCGGGAACGGATCAATATTTCCTCTTCGTCGGATTTAATCATTCCTGCTGAAATATCCCTGTTATTACGTGCAATAGCTGCAGCAATTTCATCAAAAGTCAGATTATATCTTAAAAGGTCGGCTTCCGTTGCCTCAACAGATATTTCCAATTCAGGATAACCATAAATTGTAATCTGTGAAATAACCCCGGATGCATACATGTCATCTTCAATCTGATTAGCATATTTTTTCAGGGTCAGCAAATCCACATCTCCTGAAAGTGCCATGTACATAGCAAAAGTTGCAGCACGCTGTTTATAAACAACAGATTTTTCAGCATCAACAGGAAAAGAAGTAATACCGTCAACAGCATTTTTTACTTCCATAAGTGTTTCATCAAGGTCATATTCACCTGTGGTTGTAACTCTTACCATTGAAAAATTTTCAGATGAAGTGGAATTAACCTCTTTAATTCCTGCTATTCCTCTTATTGCCTCTTCAATTCTAACAGTAATGGCTTCTTCCATTTCCTTTGGTGAAGCACCGGGGTAAGCAACACTAACAAATATATCTCTCGTAGAAAGCTCAGGGAAGAATGATTTCTTCATACTTAGTATGCTAATCACTCCGCCAATGATAAGAACCGCTATAATAATATTGGCATAAAAAGGATATTTTACAAACTGTGTAATTAGTTTTCTCATATTCTATTTTATTATTTTAACTTCATCACCTTCCTGAACATTAACCAATGGTACTACAACCAATTTCACACCTTCATCCAAGCCCGAAAATATTAATGTTTTTTCATTTATTTTATGAATATTAATATTTCTTTTAACCAACTTTCCGTTTTCAACTATAAACACTTCATTAAAGTTAAAAACAGCATTTCTCGGCATTTCCATAACATTTTTAATATGCTTACCATCAAACTCAGCCAATAAATACAAACCTTCATACAATTCCATATCATCCTGTTGGTTTACATTTATAAAAACACTTATTGATTGGGTTTGTGGGTTTACAAAATCTGCAATTCGTACTATTGTGCCTTCAAGTACATTATTTGAATTTTCAGTGGTAATTTTTACTTTATCACCAATTCTTATCAGGTTAATTTCATCTACTTTAATTGGTATTTCAAGTTCCAGCTTATCAGTACGAATAATTTTTGCGATCCTTATCCCGGGGTTTGCAATTGAACCGACTTCCAGAAACACATCTGTATAAGCACCATTGAAAGGTGCATAAATTGAATATTTCTCTAACCTTACTTCAGAACTTTTAATAATAAAATAATCATTTAATATATTTCGGCTGGATAGAAAAGTTTTTTCCTGCGAAGAAATGATTTTGGGTAATTCAGGAAGAGGTTTATCAATTTCAATAGAATTGAAAAAATTCATCCAGTTTTTATAATTATCCGGGAAATCAATATTAAAATCAGGAAGGGCATTGGCAATAGTATTCAAAAAACGGCTTTTTCCCGCTTTTAAATTATATTTTGTTTCTTCATCAAATATCCTGATCAATAAATCGCCTTGTTTAAAACTTTGTCCTTTTTTAAGAGGAATATTTCCTTTTAGGATTTCTCCCTGCACTTCGGATATTACATCAACATTGTGATTTGAACCAAGCCGACCACCCTCTTTTATAACAGGAATAATATCATTATATACAACAGGGCTTGCTTTTATAAAAATTTTACGGTTCTCAGGATTTTTTTCTGCCGGTAATTCCTTAAAGCTCATAAAATACATCATCAGGCTAATTGCTCCGACAATAATCACAATTATTGATATTAATATAATTATTTTTCTTTTGTTCATTTTACTATATAATTTTTTAAGATTACAATAAGTTAAAGTTATAGACACAAAAGTAGTTATTATCTATAAAAATTTTTTAATTTATTAGACGAAAAATACCAAAATTATTGCAATTTTTTATGTTTTTGATCTTTTTTTTATACAATTACAAATAAACAACATTTAATATGTATGAATAAAATTAAATGCGGTGAGCCTGGAAAAAGAGGGGATGAAAATGGTATATCTACGGTTTAAAAGATTAAATTATTAAAAAATATTCTATTCATCTGGGTTACTTAAAAAAAAATAGGATTTATATTTGTTGGCAAATTGAATAAACTTCTGAATTATCAGAAATATTAACTGTTAATATAGAAGGTTATTTTATATATAACGGCGTAAGTTCCAATGCTAAAAACGAAACAACAATGAAAAAACTTCTGTTTTCTGTAATATATCTTTTTATTTTTTACTCTGCTGAGGCGCAGACTAATGTGTATCATCCTTTTCCTGATTCCAATGTTGTATGGGTAGGAACAAGTTGGTATAATTATCCACCTACTGATGTTATATATAATGACTACAATCTCTATATTTCAGGAGATACCATTATCGGTAGTAATATTTACCATAAACTTTATCAAAATGGATATATATGGGCAACTTGTCCACCTCCCGGGTATTATTATTTCGGTCAATATTTTGGTGCTTTCAGACAAGACAGTGCGAACAAAAAAGTTTATTTTTTTGAAAATGGCAATGATACGCTTGCTTATGACTTTAATCTAAATATCGGAGATACACTGCCTGTTACTTGTTTAAATGTATTAAATAATAATTATGTTCAATCAATAGATTCAGTTCTTGTAGGAAGCCAATACCACAAAAGATTTTGGATCAGTGATGATAATAGTATCAATTATGCATCACTAATTGAAGG
>JAIOSH010000592.1 GCA_021107685.1 Bacteroidales bacterium
GCAATAATAACTGCCAATACCTTAAAACCAACACTAAAACCCCAGAAAATATTTGAAATAACAAATAACGCCAGTGCTACCATAGCCGGTATAAATCCTATAATAGATTTATCTGATTTTAAATTTCTTCTGTGATACATTCTATTTTATTTTTATGTTTTAATTAATTACTCTTTTTATTATTTACAACCTTCTCATAATAATTCATTAATCCAGGTAGTAATTAATTCCAACACTTCCTGATTAAACGATTCTTCAATTTCTGTATATTCGCTAATAAGGCCGGTTTCGCATTTCTGCATCAAGTGATTGATATTTTTTATCTCAAGAATAATAGCATTATTATTCCCTGCTTGCTCTAAAGTATTTTTGATAGCAGGGTTATTTATTGATGATAAAACATGAACATCTTTATCTCCAATAATTGATAAAACAGGGCATTGGATTTTTTCTAAATATTCAGAAGGATTAAAATTTACCGCCGACATATAAATCGGGGTAGCATAATCGCTTGCCATTGTTTTCCAGAACCCTGGATTGGATTTATCGAATTCCTCAATTTCTGTTTTGGTCAAGCCTGTGAGTAATTGTTTCCATTCGCTTATCACCTCATACAATTTGGTTTTGGTAATTTCATAATCTTTACCAGCTTGCATAACAGGAATCATTTTTTCGAGCAATTGGGTGCCTGCATCAATGCTCTCTTTGCTTTTTCCCTGTCGTCTCAGATTTTCTGCATTTGCTTTAACCAGGTTTTCTGCCCATGGGATGCCCGGTCCGCCAAGCATAATCAAAAACGCAATATCATTATACTCGCTTGCCAGCATCATTCCTTCCATTGCGCCTTGACTATGTCCGATAATCCCTATCCGATATGGATTTATATCTTTGCAGGTTTTCAGGTAATTTATCCCGGCAAGGGCATCGCCGGCAAAAACTTCGATAGTAGCATTCCAAACATCTCCTGTAGATTTTCCCGCACCCCTGTCATCAAACCTCAATACTGCAATGCCGTTTTTGGTAAGATGTTCAGCAAGAACCTTAAATGGTTTGTGGCCATAAACGAATTCATCCCTATCCTGTAAGCCGCTGCCCGAAATGAGGATTACAGCGGGAAAAATACCTTTTTCAGAAGGTTTTGTGAATGTACCGGCAAGTATGGCGCCATCTGTCGGGTTTGTGAAAGTTACCTCTTCCTCAATAAATGAATTGCCTGTCAAACCGGAACAAGCAGTAATGGTTACAGTTAAAACCAAAACCAGAATGTAGAATACACATTTGAGACCGGTTTGATTTTTTGATAATTTTTCCATATCAATAAATTTGTTTAATTATTTATCATTTCGTGTAGATTTCTTCAAAGGTTAAGGCTTGATCAAGCATTCCTTTGTTATTGAGTTCATCTTTAAAAAACAAAAACTCGCGTTTATACAGATAATATTTGTCAGTTTGATTCTTTGATATTTCTTTATGAAGTTTTTCTGCTTCATCAGGTCCTGAATCAAGAAGCGTTTTAAAAATTGCAAAAGCCCCTGATTTTTTCGGCAAATCATATTCCTCACCATACATGACTGCAAGTATCCGTGACATCATATAGTCTGGCCATTTTATCACAATTTGTTTTTTGTATTCCTTAGTGTTTCGTAAAGCGACAATAAAAACAGTGTCCTTCTCAATTCTTTGCGTATGGCTTCCAAATCCATTTACACTTCCATCCAAACTATTCGAGCGAATTTTCTTAAACCCTTTTCCATAGGGGCAATTTTGATAATGCCACCCATATTTATTAAAAAATAATTCCTTCGACTTTTCGTTGAGCAGTTTGTTTGAATAAAGTGCTTTATCAAATAAATACAAATCATTAACAGTTGACAGGAGATGACCGGCTCCAAAAGTAAATGACATGTCGATGAAAGATGCTAATTCGAGTCCTGTAAAATAATTATAGTTATATCCAATGGCACGCTTATCGATATGTTGCGCAGTTATATCTTCTATTGTATTTTTCATCCCGGCAGGTATGCATATCTTTTCTTGTAATAGCTCATTGTATGACATGCCACTGGCCTTTTCTATTATCATTCCAAGTAATGCGTATCCAAAATTACTGTATTCCCTCCCTTTACCCGGCTTAAAAATAATCTCCTGCTCTACAATACAATTAAAAAATCTTTCCCGTGAATAATATTCCTTTTCAATATCTATCAAATTGGGAATTCTCCCCTCACCTGTAATTCCTGCCGTATGTGTTAAAAGATGTTGTATTGTAATACCTTCCCCTTTTTCTTTTGGGAAATCGGATAAATAATCAGTTAGTTTGCCATCAAGTTTCAATCTGCCATCTTCCACAAGTTGAAGGATCAGCATAACAGTAAAGGGTTTGGTAAAAGAAGCGATCCTGAATTTTGTATCGCAAGTATTTGGTATGCTATCTTCGATATTTGCATAACCAACGGCATTTTTATAAATAATTTTTCCCTTAACCGATATTAAAACAGCACCTGAAAACTGACCATTATCATCCATCATATTCACTATCTGAGCAATTTTATTTTCTGCATTCTCAGGAAGTGATAGTTCTGGGTCAGAATAGATATAATCACAACCATTCATCACGATAAGCATAAAGGTGACAAATATTA
>JAIOSH010000360.1 GCA_021107685.1 Bacteroidales bacterium
GCAAGAAATACTAAATTTGTTTTAGATTTATTCCTGATTAAAATTATTTTTTAACATCCTTTTGTTAATAATTATTTTATTACTTTTAGATTTTGTTTTCTTTGTACACAATTTTGGTTACACTCAATAAAGATTAATGTTTAGTGATTTTTAATTTATTTTCTGATTTTTTTTACTTCGTAATTCTTAAATAGTTAATCCTTGTTCGTAATTCAAAATAAAATCTCTCAACTTAACAATATTAGCTATAAATCTATTATTTTCTTAAAATTTTGACATTACTTTTTTAACCATCTTTTTTAATGGTTACACAAAAGCCTTATATGTTATTCCTGTTTACTTGATAATCATGTTTTCTTTTTTGATTTATATGTTCTATTTCTTCTTCACACTCGCCTATGATTAATGAATGTATATTAGATGTGAAAATCATTGCATAAAAATCTTGTTTTATCGCTTCTACTGTATGACCACTAAATACTTCCATTTGTAGATTGTTTTTTAATTTTCCGTATTCTGTTTTTACTCCCCATCTTTCATTGTACAATTTTTTAAATATTTTTTTGCAATACTTTTCCTTATAAAATTTTTTGCATTTTTTGTATAAAATTCTTTTTGCTCAAAATAATTTTCTAAAAATTGTTTGAGTTGATTAATTATTTGTAAATTTGTCTTCAGCATTTTGTTAGGTTTTTTCCTGAAAACTATTAATTTTGTTATTACGAATTAAACCTAACTTTTTTATTTTTAAATAGTTACATGTTAATAATTCCTTAACTTAATGACATTGCCCGTTAGGGACCAAAAATGTAATGATTTATCCCATTTTTAGTATAAAAAGAAACTACATGTTTTGTTATTATTGTCATCAATTTCAACTTGAGCAGCAGACACTGAAATAATTAATACCAAAAATAAATGAATAATAAGTCTTTTTATACTTTTAAAGTTTAATTTCATAAAACTAATCTTGTAGTTTAAAATCCTTGTTAACAGGTCTTACTTCGTAACCTTCCTGCTTCAGTAACTCAATTAATCCATCTTCACCTGCAAGATGCCCAACCCCTACTGCGAAAAAGCATGAATGGTTGTTCATGAGTTTTATCATATTCGGAATCCATACTTCGTGTCGTTTTGGAAACATTGATTCAAATACAATTTTATATTCATTAATATAGTCTTTCGTTAATTCATAAAACCTGTCAATATCACTGTCTAAGTATGACTTTTTCAACTTATCTGTTACTTCAGCATACTTTTCAACATCATCAATTGCATCTAATAACATTTGCGCCTGTATGTTTAAAGGTATTCTGTCAACTAATATTTCCGATTCTTTTTCAACAGTTGAAATACCAAGTATTTCTTTATTTTGATCTTTTGCCGTTTTCATGAATTCTTCTTCAAAAGATTTAATATTTTTTGGTAAGCTTAGTATCGCAACAAATGAGGTAAGATAATAAGGTTTCATTTTTTTTACTTTTTCAAGCGGAATTTTCAGTTTATTGGCATAAAATTCATTCACTTTTTCATAATCTTGTTTTGATAACAAATTATCAAGTGAATCGTTTTTCAACATTAATACAAATATTGTTTTTTGCTGAAATTGCGGGTCATCCATATCTACTTCAAAAACGATTTTTTCACATTTATTAAATTTTTCTTTTACAGTTTCTTCCAAAAAATAATTTGCTGAATCAATAATATGTACTGTTCCGAACAAATATGATGGTTGTTCTAATCCGTTTCCTGTTATTTTCCAAAGTAGGGATTTCTTATGTTTAATAGCACCTGATTCTTGTGCATAAGCAGGTTGAACAACATATGTTAAAAGAAAAATTGCTATTAATACAATTACTGATTTTAAAATATTTGATTTCATGATTTTTAATTTTTAGACATTACTATTTTAATATGAGTTTTTACTCAAGTTTTACAAATTGGATTATCTGGCAGATTTTCTGCCTGTTAAAAAGAATTAAAATGGAATATCAGGCTTTCTTATTCCTTAATATTTTCTTCTGTTTTGCTTTCTTTAATTTTTTTGAAAAGAACTCCCATCGGTCCCCATATCAATATTAAGTGTGCTCCTACACCTCCAATTAATATATTTTGTATCTCATTATAGCATTCAGTACCTTTCAATGCAAATGAACATCCTACAATTACTGCTCCCCAAATAACAGCACTTGCTAAAATTAAGCCTCCGACAGTTACTCCGATTGATTTCTTTTTCATGTTTTTCTGCTTTTATTAATATTTGTTATTTTCAGTTTCTTCAAATTCTCTTAAGCATTTTTTCAACTCATCATAATGTCGCTTAAACTTTCGCTTATACCAATACCTGGAAATTGGTATTAACACACCGCCAAATACACATAGTAACACGATCATTTTAACAATTGACCTGGTTTTGATCTCTGAAAATATTTCGATGATGTTATTTTCGCCTGTACCTATAAACAGCCCCATAAACATCCCTGTTATAGTTGCCAGTAGTATTAGGATAAATCTCAGGTAGTTATTTTTGCCAACCATCACAAATTTTTTAATGTCTTTTGTAGTCTTCAGCAGGCTTTGTTTTAATGTGTTTTCAGTATAAACGGTCTGCCTGATTTTTTTATAGGTCCGATAATAGAATATCATGGGAATTCCCATAAGCATGCTTACTATCACAAAGAATATGAAAGACTCAGGAAAATCCATTAAAAAGAACATAGAAGAAATAATAAACATGTACATCAATGTCCCGGTAATTAACTCGATTTTGAAACTGGATTTTATTTTTTTCAGAGCAGTGTTCGACTTACTTTTAATTTTTAGCATAGCCTTTATCTGCCCACTGCTGAGCCGCTCTTTTTCTTTAAAAGAATCTTTCCAGGTATTTTTTATTTCATTAAAGTCCATATCCCAGTTCTTTTAAATGATGTTGCAACTTCTTTTTTATACGATTGATCTTCACACCCACATTTGAAACGGATATGCCGGTGATATCAGAAACTTCATCGTAGGAATAGTCATCCATATATAAAATGATAATGGATTTTTCTGCCTTATTCAACCTGTTTATGGCCATATTTAGAATTCTTACTCTTTCACTTTTTTCAACGGATTAGTCCGCCTCTGAATATTGCATTGGTATTCTGCCTCTAAGTTGTTCTTATTGTGCATTTCCCTTTGTCTGTTAGCGAATCCTCTGTCGGTAGCTTTAACAACAGACTATCATCAATATTCAGATTCCCGAGTTCC
>JAIOSH010000405.1 GCA_021107685.1 Bacteroidales bacterium
AACCATTATCAGCGTTAAGAGAAACATCATAAACACCTTGTGTTTCGTAAACTACATAAGGTTCAAATTCATTTGAAGATGCAGGAATACCTCCTCCAAAAACCCATTCAAACGAGGTAGGAAACGGATTGCCATCACATAGATTAATGAAGAATATTGTATCATCTTCATGAACAGTTGTTGTATTAGCAGAAAAATTAACATTTAACCAAATGGAATTTCCTCCTTTTTCGAAATTCATATAATAAATCCTATTTTCTGTGAAATATGGATCATCACCTAACACACTTAATCCCGGATAATCATCTGTATTATAAATTAAATGCCAACGATCGTCTGAAATTGAACTAACAGCAGGATAATTACATTCATCAAATATATGTATCAATTCCGTATTTAGATCTGTAAAATCTCCCCATGTAATTCCTTCGTCAATGGATGTCCTCGCCCATAGATGTCTGTAATTGTAAGTTCCATTACCATAAGTTTCTGTTACAGAGCTAAAGACAAGCAAAATATTATTTGAATAATCAATAGAAAATTGAGGCATAGTCGACATGCCTGAGGTGGTTGGATATGTTACGTAATCAATTGTATCAAATATTCCGTTATTATTTGAATCCTGCAGCCAGCCTATTAAATTTCCGCTTGCCATTAAAGTATCCGGATGCAGGCTGTTCATTCCATTTGGGAAAGTGGGCATGCCTTCTCTCCAATAAGCAATACCCCCAATATTTGGGTAATACCATATTGTATCCTGTACTGTTGATGAAAAAACCCTGCTTAAACCAAAAGCAATATGAGCTATGTTATTATTATCAAGTGCAATTGTTACTGCTCCGTCATTACAATAAAAAGGCTCAGAATTAAAAGAGAATATTTCAAAGAATGGATATGGATGTTCCCATATCACTGTTTTTTGCCATGTATTACCTCCATCAATAGATTTCATAAGCACAAGGTCGGTTAAATAGTCGCCTGCAAGAAATGCCAAAACATTGTCTTTGGGTTCAGCCCAAACATAAGCTCCAATTGTAAAACCGAGATACAAATCAGGACCCAAGCATGGAAATTGTTGATTATTCCATGTTGTCCCTCCATCGGTTGATCTGGCATAATGAAGAAAACCACGAAAAGGTTGGGGTTCAGTCGGAGTAAAATCATCCTGTTGTAAATAAAGTATATGTATTGTAGAGTGATTAATACCTGTTGTAACAATAAGCGGATGTATTAATCCTGTTCCGGAAAAATACGATTCCTGCCATTCGCCTGTACCTTTATTTTCCCTGTATGTGATTATTAACCCGTTCTGACCCTGACAGACAACGATTTCTCCGTTTTCACCAAAGGGCGCATAAGAAGGATTTGTAGCCCATTGCGAGGTAATAGATTGAAATGGCCAATCTGACCAATTATTACCATCAAAATAATTATACCCAATGCCCATATCCGGAAACTGGGGATAATTAAAACCCATATTCCAGACCGTACCTATTGTGCCATCATTAAAATGATAAATCCTGTTTTGCATCGAACGCCAGGTTTGAAGGTCATAATATGTCTCACCGATTACTGTTTCATCTACAAATTTTGAATCCTGAGCCAATGCTGAGCTAATAATTAAAATGAATAAAAATAATACTGCAAATTTTTTCATAATTTTATTTTTTTATTAATTAAACATATTTTTTAAAATATAGGAGCAAATATAATAAATAATTTTATAAAAATCAATAATAAATCAGTTAACGGTTGAAATAAATCAGTTAACGGTATAATATTTTTTAAAAAAAGAAGTTGAGAAGAAAATATTGTAATTTTGAATTTTTTAAAAACAGATAAAAACAAAATTGTATAATAATGGAATTAAATGAGTTTAAAAAAGCAGTTTTACAAGGCATTCCTAATGAGTTGCCAAAACCACAGCCTTATGATAAAAATATTAATCATGCTCCAAAAAGAAAAGATATTTTAAGTTTGGAAGAAAAAAAACTTGCCTTAAAAAATGCCCTAAGATATTTTGATACTAAACATCATAGTGTTTTAGCACCAGAATTTGTTAGAGAGTTAGAAGATTATGGCAGGATTTATATGTATCGTTTTCGTCCGATTTATAAAATTTCAGCAAGGAGCATTAATGAATTTCCCTATAATTCAGTACAAGCCGGTGCAATAATGTTAATGTTATCTAATAATCTGGATCATGCAGTTGCACAACACCCGCATGAATTAATAACTTATGGTGGTAATGGAGCAGTATTTCAAAACTGGGCACAGTACTTATTGACAATGAAATATCTTGCAGAAATGACTGATGAACAAACTTTGGTTCTATATTCAGGTCATCCATTAGGTTTGTTTCCTTCGCATAAAGATGCTCCCCGTGTTGTTGTATCCAATGGTATGGTTATACCAAACTATTCCAAACCTGATGACTGGGAAAAATTTAATGCTTTAGGTGTTTCACAATACGGACAAATGACAGCAGGTTCGTTTATGTATATCGGACCACAGGGAATTGTTCACGGAACAACTATTACTGTATTAAATGCAGGAAGAAAAATTCAAAAGGAAAACGAGGGTCTTGAAGGTAAAATATTTGTCAGTTCCGGTTTGGGCGGTATGTCGGGCGCACAGGGAAAAGCAGTAGTAATAGCAGGTGCTATTGGTATTATTGCTGAAATAAATCCTCAGGCTGCTCAAAAAAGACATGAGCAGGGCTGGGTAGATGAAGTTTATAGTGATCTTGATGAAATCATTGAAAGAATAAAAATTGCAAAAGACAAAAAAGAAGCTGTCTCAATCGCTTACAATGGAAATATTGTTGACCTATGGGAAAAATTTGCTGAAGAAAATATTTATATTGACCTTGGCTCTGACCAAACATCATTGCATAATCCATTTGCAGGTGGTTATTATCCTATTGGGATGAGCTTTGAAGAATCTAATGAAATGATGGTAAAAAACCCTGCAAAATTCAGGGAAATGGTGCAGGAATCACTTAAAAGACAAGTAGCTGCCATTAATAAACTTACGGATAGAGGAATGTATTTCTTTGATTATGGCAATGCTTTTCTGCTGGAATCAAGTCGTGCAGGTGCAGATATTATGAATGAAAATGGAAAATTCAAATATTCTTCTTATGTTCAGGATATTATGGGTCCTATGTGTTTTGATTATGGCTTTGGTCCTTTCCGTTGGGTTTGCACTTCATCAAATCCTGAAGATTTAGACATAACAGACCAAATTGCTATTGATGTTCTGGAGGAAATTGTAAAAACATCTCCTGAAGAAATTACACAACAGATGAAAGATAATATTCACTGGATTAAAGAAGCAAAGCAAAATAAGCTTGTAGTAGGTTCACAGGCTCGTATTCTTTATGCCGATTGTGAAGGCAGGACTAAGATTGCTGCTGCATTTAATAAAGCCATTAAAAATGGAAAAATTTCCGCCCCTGTTGTTTTAGGGCGAGATCATCATGATGTTTCAGGAACGGATTCACCTTATCGTGAAACTTCAAATATATACGACGGTTCCCAATTTACAGCAGATATGGCAATTCAGAATGTTATTGGAGATTCTTTCAGGGGTGCAACATGGGTATCCATCCATAATGGCGGAGGCGTTGGTTGGGGAGAAGTTATTAACGGAGGTTTCGGAATGGTATTAGACGGTAGTGATGATACAGACCGAAGAATAAAACAAATGTTATACTGGGATGTAAATAATGGTATTGCACGTCGAAGCTGGGCAAGAAATAGTAGTGCTATGTTTTCAATAAAAAGGGCAATGAAAACTGAACCCAATTTAAAAGTAACTTTTCCTAATATGGCTGATGATAAGCTTATTGACAGATGTTTTTAATATGGCTTGCTGAAAACGAATTCAGATATACTGTTGAGAGTCATACGAAATAACTTAAACCTAATCTTAAAAATCACTAAATATAAATGTTAAAATTACTAACTAAACCATATCCTTTTCTTTTTTCATTAAAAAGAAATTTAATTGTTGCTATTATTGTAGGAATATTTATCGCCTTTTTAAATATCTTAATGATAGATGAAGATTCAACACACCAATATTTTAAACTGTCGAAGACTCAAATATCTTATTTTACCGGCTTAATTACATTTTTTAGCATTATTTTAATATTTGAATTTTTTTTAAAAGTTTTTTTTTCCGATACTCAAAAAGAAAACTGGACAATAGCAAAAGAATTAGGTTTAATATCTTTTTTACTTTTTGTAATTACCATTTGTAATTATATTTTTCTAATCTTTATTTTAAAAGATACCACAACATTCTTATCTATTGGATTCTTTTTAAATACAGCTTTTTCTGTTATAATTATTGGACTTGTTCCTGCATCTGTTATAGTTTGGGTAAATTACACCATCATATTAAAAGAAAACTTAAAACACACACAATTACATAATAAAAAATTAAAAGAGTTACTGAAAAATCAAGAAAAGTCTGACCAGAAAGAAATTGTTAATATATCCTCCGATAATAAAAATGAAATCATTCATTTTGATTTGAAACAACTGCTGTTTATTCGGTCTGATGGTAATTATATTGAAGTTTATATCAAAGAAAAAGAACGGGTAGTTAAAATGCTGTTTAGAGCATCTATTAAAACTATTGAAAATTACCTAAACAAGTTTTCATATATAGTTCGTACACATCGATCTTATTTGGTTAATATCCAAAATATTAAATCTACAAAAGGTAATGTTCGTAATTATCAATTGTATTTTGACAGAACTGAGATTAGTGTTCCTGTAGCTCGAAGCAGATTCCATGAATTTAACGAAGCATTTAAAATTTAAAATGTAATTGCCAATTCATAACATTTTTCCGTCATTTCATACCTACGTATCTGTTTTTTTTGTAATTTAATAATTACAGATATAATTTTGCCATGAATAATTTTCAAATATAAAATAGTATTAACATATAAAAAAGGAGGAAATCATGAAAAACATCAAAATGAAATTGATTCTAATAATTGCATGCTCAATTATTGCAAATGTATCTCTGTCAGCTCAAGACACAAATTTAGTAAGTCTGAAAGCAAAAATTGATTCAACAAATAAAATAATTGATGAAGCCGCTTTGAAACAAGATTTTGAGACTATAGCAACTTATTATACCGATGATGTAATCACTTTACCTAATAATGAACCTCTAATTCAGGGTAAAAAGGCGTTTATTGATAATGAGAAAATTGCTGCAAAAAGAGGTATTAAAATCCTTTCGATTAAATCAACTCTTGTTGACCTATTCGGCAGTGGTGATTTAATCCATGAAATAGGGAAGTACGAAATCAGCCTTGAAATCCCTGGTGTTCCTTACCCCATTACAGATAAGGGAAAGTATTTAGTTATTTGGCAACAACAGAATGATGGTACTCTCAAAATAAAACTTGAAACATGGAATAATGATGAAGAGCATAGATAAGGTAGTTTTCACTTTATACTACTATTAAAACATTTCATTTTAAATCCTAAAATAGCCTGAATTTTTAAAAGATAGTGGTGTAATAAAATACTACGGTTGCCAATACATAAAAATAATTGTCGAGATAATAATGAACTTAAAATTGAATTTCAATGAAAGATGTTTTAAAACTCACGAAATTCAAATTTGCTATAATATTTTTTTTGTTGTTCATAATGATTGGAGTATGGAGATGGACATCAACAAATAATTTGTTTTATCTGATTATTTTTGGATATATTGGTTTTGCAATTGCATTTGGGAACATTCTAAATGTTACATTATCTAAAGAGCATAAACACTGGGGAAGAAAAACCACGCAATTATTAGTTGGACTTTTCATGGTCGGTTTTCTCGGATTTATTGGTAATGAAAACATGCAAATTGAAGGTTTCTTTTTTTATTTATTTTCAGGAATTTTTGCAGGAGCAACACTTCATTATTTTATTGCTAAAATTGTTGGGCCTTTATTTTTTGGAAGGCAATGGTGTGGCTGGGCTTGCTGGACAACTATGATTCTTGATTTTTTCCCTTGGACAAAACCAAAATATCAAAGAAATAAAAAACTGGGAATTATTCGATACTTGCACTTCTTTGTTTCTTTGTGTCTAATTTTGTTTTTGTTCTACATTGCAGAATTTAAAGAGAAAGATTATTTTTCTAATGAACTTTTATGGATGATAATAGGTAATGTAGCATATTACATAATAGCGATATTTTTAGCTTTCAGATTTAAAGATAATCGGGCATTTTGCAAATATGTCTGCCCAATTCCCGTTAGTCAAAAACTAACATCATACTTTGCTATTTTAAAACAAAAAGTAAATAATGAAAAATGCACTGAATGTGGTTTATGTGAAAAAAATTGTCCGATGGATATTGAAATCTTAAAATATGCAAAAGAGGGTAAAAGGACTCTTTCTACTGAATGTATTTTATGTAATACATGCATTGATATTTGCCCAACCAATGCAATTAAAACTACATTAGGCCTTGATTTTCAGTTAAAAGAATATATTAATTAAATAATTAGATAATAGATTTTTTGATTATGAAGTTGTCAAAAGTAAATTGTTGAAAAGTAAAGAATGACAAAAAAATCAGTGATAAAATAATTTGCATTTTATCGGATCAATTCCTGATAATTTTCTTGATTATCTCGTCTTTATCAACTTGAAGCCTTATATAATAAATACCTTCACTTACAGACATTCCATTTTGATCTATACCTTTCCATTCTAACATATGATCTCCTTTTTCCAGTTTATTTGCATTTATTAATGTCAGGATATTGCGCCGGTTGTTATCACAAATATCAATTTTCACCCTGGAATCCTCTATTAGTTTAAAAGAGATGAACATATTGCCACCTGATGGATTAGGATAAACATTTAATAAGTATTTATCAGGGTTCATATCATTATGATCTATTTCAGTTAGCAGTTGATCATTCAAATAAACGGGTATTCCATAGCTTTTATAATCTGTAACCAGGTTTAAGGTATCAATCAAAAAGCCATCTATTGTGCTGTCAGTAATAAATTCTACAAAAACAGTCAGCACAAGGGAATCTCCCTTATTGATACAAAAAGGAAATGTGAAATTATAGGGATCAATATACCATTGTGCCCCGATAAATTCACCACTTGGCTCTATATCATTTACTTCCACATCATACATAGAATTGTTTTTCAGGGTAATCTGCAGGCCGTTCAGGCAATCATCCATTGTTATAAAAACCAGGGAGTCAGTTGAATGTGTGAGGTTTTTGTGCAACTGGAAAGAGGCTATACGGGTTTGCCATGACAGCATCCCGTTCGAAGGCATATATTCCTGGGTGTACCAGAAAGTCAGGTCATCAACAGGATCAACCGACATAGTGCTGTAATCACCCCATCTGGGATTGGTTGTCTGGTGCCCGTTACCTTCCATTACATTGGCTTCCTGAAAAGTCATGATTCCGTGATCATCAAAATATCTTCTTCCTGTCAATCTGATAGAAGGATAAACCGAATCACTTGAAACAGAGTATCCAAGTCCGATATTGCCATCGGCATCCATGGCAATGCTACCCATCCATCTTGATTCCCCGTCGGGTGCGAATGAACTTTGTTGATTGATAAACCAGCCATTCCCTTCATCCCTAAGCTCATACCATCTTACAGCTCCATGATCATTGTCAGCAACCTCAACTGTATGGTTGCACACCAAGGTCTGGTAATCTCCGAAATTCCGGTACTGTAACCTGTACATCAAAAATTGGCCCAGTGAGTGAAGTCGCTGGGATGTATTCGGTTGATGTATATATTCCATATCATAGATGTTCGAATTGAATATTTCCGTATTGAGTACAGCTACCTCAGAGAATAGACAATTAGAAGTATCAATCCAGTCAATTTCACACTTCCATAGCCACAATCTGTCATGAGGATAACCCCAGGCATCGTCTTTAATACAAATATGATAATTTGGTGTTCCTTCAGGAGGCGGCACCCCGTCAAGGTCTGAAGGTAAAAAACTGCCAATATCTTCGGTAGTAGTCTGATTTGGAGCTTCGAAATGGAAATAGATGATAGTCGGATCCGGATTCCCGTTCATCAGTTCCTCCCGGTTAAATACTATGATACTTGCACCATCAAAAATTCCCTGATAAGAAGGGGTGATGATAAATTCATTTATAGTAAGATAATATCCATCAGGCCACAAACCGAATTTCGGATAATCGGGCATCACATCAAACCACATGGAATAGCAATGCCAGGCTCCAAGTGGATCGTTAGTGGCTGATACTGCTACCATTTCGAAATATTCCACCGGTATTTCATATACCATACAACTTGCCAGCCATCTGTCACTAAGATGGTCATATATTACTATCGGGTCGGTCCACTCATAGTTATGCCATGGGCCGGGGAAATCACTCCATAGTGTCTTGTTCTCAGCAGGGCCATATACGAGTGCACCCTGTTTGTCCCAAATGGAGAACGATCTTTTTACCATCTGAAAATAATGATCAGGTCCGACATCTCCTTCTGTATCAGGATTTGAAACATTGATGCAGGGAACACCCTCGAAGTTCTGAATTACAGGGATTGTATCATTGGTTAAAATAAAATTTTGTACAACTCTGTCATATTCTCCGGTATCATAGGGTTGAGAATATGAAGCATTATGGTCAAATTCAGGCTTTTCAGCCGGAATATCCTTGCTGATTACCGGGTTAATTTCCCGTAATGGAATGCTTTTACCAAGATATTTAAGATTTTTCCCCTTTTCAGGTTTTAATGTTGTTTTCTGAGAAACACCGCTGATAGTGAGTAAAGCTAATACAATAAGCATCCATTTTTTCATTATCAATAGTTTTTAATTTGAAAAGATTACTTTTTTTGTGAAAATATTATTTCCGATTAATAAGTGAACATAATAAATACCCTGAGAAATATTTTCTATTTCGAGCTTAAGTGTATGATTTCCTTTTGATAAATTATTTTCCCGAATTGAATAAACAATTTCTCCTGTTGAATTATAAACATTTAAACTGACATTATCTCCCTCATCTATACTGAATGAAATATTAGTGCTCTTATTAAAAGGATTTGGAAATATATTAAATTTATCTGTAACAATTTGTTCGGATATATCAGTACAGGCATTCACTTCAAACTGATCTTCTGTCAGGTGTTTAAAGCTATTTCCTTGACAAATAACAGATTGAGTTGGTGCATCGAATAATTTATAAAATCCGTTTCCATTTTCACAGCACAATCCATTACCACCTGAATCATAAATAATCAATTTATAACAATCTGATGTATTTAGTTCAATAAATTCATTATAAATATGAAGTGGTTGTGTAAAAGGACCACCGGAATAAAATACCTGACCCGCAGTATTTTTAATTTCCCAGGTAGTTTCTTCAGGATTATTATCGGTTCTGATGTATAAAAGTAAAGAGCTTGAAGAAACAGGAGCAATATCAAAGTTTTCATTAGCTGTGTTATTTTGAGGATATTGGTCTGTTTGTCCGTTTGGATTTAATAATTCAATATTAATAGTGTTATTATCAAGTATTGTAAAATTAACAGAAGGCAAATCAATATCTTCGCTTTCCAAATATGCTAAATCTCCTGCCCAGTTATGAGTATTAATATTGCCGTTATTAATTTTATATTCAATATCAAGACTGGTGAGATTAACTGCTCCATTGTTTTGAATAGTTATTTTCGGAGAAACATTATCTTCACAAACTGTATTTGGAATATTAGATATATATAATATCGCAGCATCATAATTTAATAAAGGTTCAAACTCGGTTAAATTAATTTTTGTTCCCTGTAGTATTTCTTTTGTGCTAAGATCCTGAATAAAAGCGACTAACTCGCAATGTTCTGCTACCCATAGCGACTGAAGGCTGAAATTTACATTTACTATCTGTGTATTAGTAGAGGTGAAATCAAGTGATGTACCGAACTGATTAGGGTACATTGATCTTTCAACAAAATTTAATTCCGATAATCCCTGCCATGTTTCCTGTATATGTGATTCGGTTAAAACAACATGTAAGACCATATTTGTACTTGTTGTTGTTGCAACTTTTTCAGCAGTTACACTTATGTCAAAATCAACCAAACCTTCGTGTGTGCCGTCAAATTCTAAAGTAAATGACGAAGGAACAGCCTTTCGCAGATTATATTTTGATAAATACTGGGGATACATGCTTTGGGAATGGCTTCCTCCTCCTACTTTTAAAATACCGCCAAAAGTAGCTGTTGGATAGCCTGATATATTATAATAATTATTACGATAATTTGAATATGTATTAGCATATCCATCACCATTATGATACTCAATGATTGCAACATCATGACCGTTTGCAACGAGGTCATCAGCTCCCATAGCTGCTCCCGGGCAATATGAACACCAGGTACCTGTTGCTATTTCAACAATTACTTTATCCCTGTCAACCTGCTGGGCTGTAGAGATTAATATTGAAAAACAAATAAAAAATAATAAAAAAGACTTTTTCATACTAAAATTTTTTTGGGTTTATAATTAGTTAATAAATTGTAAAAATAAATTTTATTTTTTTAATAAAATGAGCTTATCAGAATAAATATTATCACCGATTCTTAGATGTATGAAATAAATTCCCTGTTTAAAATTATCTCGTGTTAGTTCAATTTTATGTTCACCTTTTTGTAAAATTTTATTGATTGAAGTATAAACAATTTCTCCTGTAATGCTATAAATATTTAATTGTACAAATTTTTCATCGGATAAATTAAACGAAATATATGTTTTATTTTCAAAAGGGTTCGGATAAATATTAATAGTATTGTTTATTTGTTTATCAATGATACCTACTCCTGCATCTACCTGAAATGCTGTTGAATCCCTATATCCGAAGATGCCGCCCTTATCAATTTCAATACTGCCGTCATAAATGCCCCATGCACCCTGACCGTTTTCACAGCACAATCCATTACCACCTGAATCATAAATAATGTATTTATAACAATCCGAAACAGTTATATCATATATTTCCTGGTAAATATGCCCGGGTTCATCATAAGGTCCTCCTGATAAAATGACTTCTTCATTTGAATTAATAATATCCCAGGTTGTTTCTTCAGGGTTATTATCTGTTATTATTATAATTCTAATAGAAGTAGAAGTAACAGGAGCAGCAATAAAATCTTTATAAATAGTGTCGTTTTTAATATATTCATCAGTATTACCATTGGGATTTGAAGAATAAATTGTCAACAAATTTTCATCTTCAACTATAAAATCAAATTGAGATAATTCAATTTTTTCTGTTTGTAAAGTGCTGATATTTCCTGTCCATTGATAAGTTTGTAATTCGCCTTCATTTATTTGATAGTAGATATCAAGTGAACTAAGGTTATTTGTTCCATTATTCCTTAAAATTATATGTGGTTCTGCAAGCCCTAAGCAATTAAAATCAGAAACATTTAAAATCTCAATTATTTCGGCATCATCACCATAAAGCGGTGTTATCTGGTCGGTTGAACTATTAGCAGATTGATGAACTTCTTTAGTATCACCATTCTGAACAAAGCCAACAGCAGCAATTTCATTTATATCATAAACATTAGCAAATTCCCAAGCTGATTGAATGATCTTGTAATCCCCGGGTTCAAGTGATGTTTGTATTGAAGTTCCTGTTTTACGCGGTAATATTTTTTTCATAACATTATAAAAATCTTTTTCACCATTTGAACCTGGAGAAGATGAAAAATGAATATGTTTTTCAATTATTGTAATATATGCCAATAAATTACCGCTAACAATATCAGTTGCTTCAATTAAAATACTTACATAAACCGAATCCTGTCCTGTTGAAATTTCATGATTAAGCTGTATTTCAAATGGAGAGGGAACAGCATATCTTGAATTTACAGTATTAACATTCCAGCCACTTGGAGATCCATTATAATAATTTCCATCCAAAACAGAATATGGAACACTATTAACATTATAATAATTGACCCTTGAATTAACATCTTGCGTATTGTGCAGATACATTGGATCATATCCGGGCCAGCTAACCTGATATTTTATTGAGGTTATCTTGTCAGGATTACTATTAAGGATAGCCTGAACTACCGGATTCCATGTAGCACATGGCGGACAAGAAGCCTGTGTGAAATGTTCCAATAAAACCAATCTTTGCGATTGACTAAATAAATAAGTAGCTAATAATAAGCCAATTGACAGAATAAAATTTTTTTTCATAATTTATAAACTTGTAGTTAATATTTAAAAATGTAAATATATAATATTTATTGTAAACGAAGTGAAAAAATTTTCATTTTTTTTTTGAGTTCAGTATATATAATAATTTTTATATCTTTGCTTTAAAAATTATTGTGATAATTAATATTTAAAAAAAAAATTATGAAAAATTTACTACTGTTAATTATTGCCATTGCTATCGGCTTTGGTAGCTATGCGCAAAAAAGAGTTCAAATTTCAAAATCACTAAGAGATATACCGGTTCAGTGTGAATACACACTACCTCTTGATGGTTCTGAAATGCTAAAGGGTTCACAAATAGTGCCATATAAAAATACTTCTGTTTTTGAAGAAGAAGTAATTGGCGAAACTGTTGCTGATCAGCAAACAAATCGTGCTTTAATGAACAGGACTTATTTATACAATGACGGAACAATTGGCGTTACATGGACAAGAGGTATGGATGGTCCTACATTTCCTGAAAGGGGAACAGGATATAACTATTATAATGGCAATTCATGGGGACCTTGGCCCGATACAAGAATTGAAACCCAGCGTTGCGGATGGCCCTCACTTGCTCCATTAGCTAATAATGGTGAAATAGTAGTTTCTAACAATGCAGTTGATGCGCTTGTTATTAACCGGAGGGATGAAAAAGGTACCGGAACATTGGTTGAAACTATTTTACAGGG
>JAIOSH010000312.1 GCA_021107685.1 Bacteroidales bacterium
AACAAACTTGCCGCCCAGCATAGATTCATTAATCCTGATTCTGCCCTTTTGATGGCAAAAGAAGCATTGCGATTAAGTGTTGAACAAAAAGATGATTATCAAAAAGCAATTGCTTTTAAAAATATGGGCTTGATATCCTTTCAAAAAAGTGAATACTCAGAAGCCGAAGATTTTATTAATAAGAGTATTGAAATTATTCGGGAAACAGATAAAAAGAGCGATCTGGCTTCACTTTATAATACTCTCGGGTATATCAATGCAGATCAAGGGATTTATACCACGGCTGTTGATTACATGCTTGATGCATTAAAAATCTATGAAGAAATTGAGAATTTACGCGGTATAGCTGCTGCAAATAATAATATCGGATTGGTTTATTATCGTCTTAAAAATTTGGAAAAAGCTATTATTTATTTCAAAAAAAGCTTGAAAATAGCTGAAGATTCAACAGTTGAATATAATATTTCAGGTCCAACTCACAACTTAGGCCTGGCATATTACTCTTCCGGTAAAAATGATTCGGCATTAATATTTTTTAAAAAATCATTAAAAGAAGATGAGAAATCAAAAAATAGATATGGTATGCTATTATCTCTTAATGATATTGCTGCGGTATATTCTGATATGAAATCTTTGGATTTAGCAACTTCCAATTATATCAAAGCTCAAAAACTTGCCATCGAATTGGGTGATAAAAGTATGATAGCTGCATCAACAATCAACCTTGGACAAATAGCTTTTGAAAATGGAGATTTGGATAAAGCTCATAAATTTATTGTTGAGGGTTTATCAATTGCAAAGGAGATTAATAATAGAAATTGGATGCGTATTGGATATAAATCATTAAAGGACTTATATGTTGCCAATAAGAACTTCGAAAAGGCTGTATCTTATTTTGAAAAATATATGCAAATGAAAGATACCCTTTTGGGAGAAGAAACAAAACAAATTGTTGCGGAAATGGAAGCAAAATATGAATCGGAAAAGAAAGAAAAAAAGATTGAGCTTCTGAACAAAGAGAATCAAATTAATAAACTGGAAATTGAAAAGAAAAAAACAACGATATGGATAGGTTTGCTTGTTACAATTCTTGTTGTTTCGGTTCTGATTTTTTTATTTCTATTTTATCAAAAAAAACAGAAGATAAAACAAATGATGGTTTTACAAAAATCGCAAAACAAACTGCTTGAGATGGAAAGAAAAGTCCTTACAACAATTATCGAAACCGAAGATAAAGAACGAAAAAGATTTGCCGAAGATATTCACGATGGTGTAGGTCCTCTTTTGTCATCAATTAAATTGTATTTGGGTGAAATCCATTCATCAAAAAAAGAAGAACAAAAACAAATGCTTGATTATACGCTGGAGCTAACATCAGAGGCTATTCGTAACATCAGGGATATTTCTTATAATATAATGCCCGGTTCGTTGAGTGAGGACGGTTTGATGGTATCGTTGCAAGAGTTTTGTGAAAAAATAAGGTATTCCAAACAATTGAATATTGAAATTAAAAATGAAATTGATAATAGGAGATTTAAGCATAGTATTGAGCTTATTATTTACCGCACATTAATTGAGTTAATAAACAACACAATAAAACATGCAAAAGCAACTAAAGTAAACATCTCTTTTGTTGAAGATAATAATTTTATTGTGATAAAATATACCGACAATGGAATAGGTTTCGATCACGAAAAGATAAAAGAATCGGATAAAAAAGGCATCGGACTTTCAAATATAAATAGTAGAATTGCCTCTATAAATGGTGAATGTAAAATTATAAGTGAAATAGGAAAAGGAACTGAGGTAATTATTAAATGCGATAATGATGGAATGCTAAAATGATAACAGGAAATAATAATTACGCATTTAATCATTTAATCATTATTTTATGAAGACTGAAAAAATTAAAGTTGTAATAGTTGACGATCATGCCATTTTCAGGCAGGGTTTGGCAATGGTAATTAACAGAATGAACAATTTTGAAGTAATTGGAGAATCAGAAAATGGAAAAGATCTCCTGGAATTGTTAAAAAAAACAATACCGGATATTATTTTAATGGATATACGCATGCCTGTAATGTCGGGCATTAAAGCCACACAACAGGCAATTGAAAAATACCCTGACTTAACAATTGCCGCCCTCTCTATGAGCGGCGAAGAAAAAGATTTACAGGCAATGATAAATGCAGGTGCGCTTGGATTTTTATTAAAAAGTATTGAAAAAGAAGAGTTAGAGATTGCTTTGAACCATTATGTCAAAGGTAAAAATTATTACTCGTCGGAACTCCTGCCCTATTTCACCAATAAATATCTTGGTAACAACGACGAAGAAAGCAACATTCGTATCACCCGGCGTGAAAAAGAAGTGCTTGAACTAATTGCTTTGGGTTTAAGTAATACTGAAATTGCAGAAAAGCTGTTTATCAGCCAGAGAACAGTTGACGGGCACAAAGCAAATTTGATTTCAAAAACCGGCTCAAAAAACATTGTGAACCTATTGATCTTTGCAATTAAAAATAAGTTGGTACAAATCTAAGATGCTGATAAAAATAAACTACATAAAATTGAGAACTCATTTTTTGTCAGTATATTTGTGCAGACATTGTTTTAATGATGATTTGGGATCATTATTAGTAACGTTAATCAAGAGTTGTATTTCATGCAAAAAAACATCATTAGTATAATGTATCATGAAAGATGTAAATAAATATTTAGAATTACTGATTGAATTTGCTGAAAGAAAACTAAAAACACATTTTAAAATAGATAAGTTAGAGTTTGACGATTTTGAGACGATAAACTCATACCTAATTTACCAAACAATAAAAGACAGTAAGAAAAAGAAAAACACACTAATTTTTATTCCTGACAAAGAAACAAAATCACAATTTTATATTCCTGCTATTTTTACACTTGCTTTGTACAATTTTATTGATAATTACATTGATGACTCAACAGTATATGAAGAAGGAGACATTGTTCAAAAAAATGGACAACGCTACAAGATAACTAATATCACAAAAACTGAAATTGAGCTAATTAAAAAAGATAAATTCAACACAAGAATAACTCTTAAACCAAATGCGATAAAAAGGTATATTTTAACTACGGCTAATTTAAAGAACAGACATGTCAAATTAAAGTTTGACTTGTATAAAGAATTTTTTCAAAATATTTTAAATATTAAAGAGAACGAATTACCTTCAAAATTCAAATACAAATCAGTCATTGTAACAGACAAAAAAATTGTAGATGAATTGAAAAAATATAAAATTAATGACGAAAAAATTCACAAAGCATTTCCATTTCAATATATAGCAAAATCTGGAAAACAGACGGATAATATTCCGATTGACCCAATGATATACATAGTCAATGACTATGAAACAATACGAAAATATATTTTTGAAAAAGGTATTAAAGTACGCAACATTATTATTATTGGCTCGAACAAATATAATGAACATCATCTTGAAATATCGGAAGATTTAAACAGTAAAAAAATCGAAAACTGTTTACTTATTGGAAGTAGAGATATTTCCGAAAATGCTATTCCAAATTTATATAAATGGAAGTGGACATTATCTGAATTGAACTATTTTAATTATTTTGAAACATATTCAATTAATAAGATTTTGGTTATAAATGAACAGTTTTCACAATATTTGAATGATTTTGATAAAATACTAATTGAAATAGAAAATGAATATAGACTTAATCTTAAGGATTTATATAAATATGTTAGATGCATAATGCCTATTGTGGTTACCTCGGCTACAAGTAATTTAATACCACAATTAAACAATTTATTTGACCATTTTGTACAAGAAGGACAAGACATTGTTGAAACTGCATTTGAAGAAATTGATGAATACGATTATGAAGAAATTTGGGAAGATATTTTGGGAAAGTTTACTGACTTAATTAATTGTAAAAAAGAGAGCTATTTAAAATATCAAAAGATTAAAGAATTTGAGAGAATTGATTATTTAGTAGTTCCCAAAGAATATATCAATATATGGAAAGAAGAAAACAATCAATATAAAATTAGAAATATTATTTCATTTAAAGAATTTGAACAACTTGAAGTATTGAATAAGACGATTGTTTTTTTAGGCTTCTTTAGTTTTAGTCATTTAAAATCAATGTTATACAATTCTAGTAAAATATATATTATTTTATATTCTCAAGAAAATGAACATTTCGACAACTGCTTCAATCGTTTTAAAAGAGAAACTTATATTGAATTAAAAAGTCCAGATAGAAAAACAATATCAGATATTTCCTTTAAAGAGACTGAAAAATATGAAGGTGTATCAGAATTAATCAAACGACTTTTTGAACAAAATGAAGATGTTAAAATCAACCCTGATTATTCTGAAAGTTATTCGACAAATATTTTTTATGAATTAACTTTTGAAAATGATACAGAGACTTTAGAGTTGGATGAGAACAAAACTGTTTTGTTGAAAATTAACAATAAAGAACGTAATGAAAAGGTTAAAAATCTAAAAGAAGGAGATAGGATAAGGGTTTATGATAATTCAACAAAGGATGAATTATACAAGATTGCTTTAAATGCGGATGAAACTGGAAAGTTTAATGATATTGAAAAATATTCAAAACTTTGGAAAACGGAACTCTTAAAATATAGTATTAACTTTAATCCAATAGAAGATTTTTTGAAACATCTTAGAGATAGTGGGTTATCTATCACTAATGAATTTACATTGAAAAATTGGATAAATCCTGAAAGTAATATTAAATTTCCACAGAAAAATAAAGACTTATTAGTTTTAAAAAAATCAATTAATTCTGATTTGCTTAATAATTACCATAATGAAATTATTAAGAGTAGAAGAATATTTAATGGAATTATGATTGCATTAGGAAGGGATTTAAGCGATGAAATTACTGGGTATATAAAAGAAGGGAAAAAGGGGCAAATACTAAAACAATTTTCAGATAAGCAAATTCATCAATTTGTTGACAAAAACGCAAAAGAAAGAATTATTAAAACAATAAAAGCAATTGATTATGAGCAATAATCACGATACTATAGCAAGAGATATTTTTCAAGAAAGAATCAAAAAAGGACTTTTGGGTCCTGGTTCTGATATTTTTATTGATGATAAAGACATTAGTGAAGAAATTATTGCTGATTATCCACTTCAAAGATATTACACGGGTGTTCTTTTTCCAGAACGAAAAAGAGTGAAAACTCGTGATGAACAAGCTGATAACGAATTAAACAGCGAAACGGGAAACGGTGATAGCGAAGACAATATTAGCCAAAATGAAAACATTGAAGATGTTAAATTTGAACGCGAAAATGACAATCATAAAAAGAAAGAAGTAAATGAAGATGACGAACTGAAAATTTCGCAAAACACATTTTTCCCTTCAAACATTGGTTTAACTTTCTGTATTGATAATCAAGTAAAAGAACTTGATGTAGAGTTTAGGTTTGGCTTGTATTCTCAAATAATTACTGACATAAAAATCAAAATATCAAAAAGAGATTTTGATGAATTTATGAATCATCCATCATTTCCTTTTAAAGAAATCATCAGTTACGAAAATGGTTATATGATTTTGAAGCGAAAGCTGAAAGGTAAAAGTAGGCAACCACGAACAGAAGAGTTTGCAAGATTTGATAATTTTAAAAAATTGAACGAATTTAAAGAAAGTGCTTTGCCTTCTATTTTTCATTATTTTGAAAAACTATTGGGTAGAACTTGGAAGCGAGAAAATATTACTATCAAGGAAATAATCCCTGTTTCTGAAATTTCAAAGCCAAACACAATTATTGAACGAATCCTTGTAAAGAAAACAAGTGATTATTTTAGGGCTTCATATACTGTAAAAATCTATAACATACCGAAAAATCCCAATAACACGTATGTTAAAATTCAATTAGCAAATACTTCTAAAGAACATCCTGCAAATCAGTTTTTAAACGCAAATGAGTTATTTAACCAAAAATGTATTTTTCAGACAGAAATTAAAGTTCAAGCTAAAGAACTAAAACCGTATAAATCTTATATTGAATTAAATCCATTAGACAAGGAAGCTGAAATACTAAATTATTTATACAAAGAATTTAGTTACGGAATTGGTCATAATTGTTCTGTAGTCTGGAACAAAGAAGATAATAGCATCAAAACAACGTTTTTACCTCAATATGATGTAAAAGACACCAAAAACAATTTTTCAAAAGAAGATTTTCAAGATAATCCAAGCGATTTCATATCTCTAAATCAGAGTTTGGATATTTATAACCTTTCTCATTTCTCTAATGACAATAGGACTAAAATAATTAACACTTTAAATAGCTTTGTAAATCTGTATGGAAAGTGGATAGTGGAACAAAAACAAAAGCCATCATTCAATAAAGATATCGAAAATAGTATTTTTAAAAATTTAGATTATAATCATAACAGACTAAAATCGAACATTGAACTTTTAAAAAATGATACAATTTTCAGAGCATTTCAATTGGCTAATACAGCAATGCTTATTCAAATTATCATTTCCAATGATAATGACTTTTCAGGTAAAGAAAAAGATTTAAACGAGTTGAATTCTGACATAGATTACAATAATATTGATTTTTTTAAGAACTATAAAAAACGAGAAGAAAAACGATTAAAAGATGACCCTGAATATAAAGCTCTTATTCCAAAATACAGACCGTTTCAATTAGCCTTTTTATTGCTCAATATTGATAGTATTATAAAACTAGAATCTGATGAAAGAAATAAAATTGTAGATTTAATTTGGTTTCCTACTGGTGGCGGTAAAACAGAAGCATATCTTTCGGTTGCAGCATTTACAATAATCTATCGTAGATTAATGAATGAAACTGGATATGAAGGCACTTCTGTAATAATGCGTTATACATTGCGATTGCTTACTGCACAGCAATTTGAAAGAGCTTCAAGATTAATTGTGTCATTAGAATTTCTACGAAAACAATTCGAGTCAGAATTAAGAAAAGAACCAATTACTATAGGAATGTGGGTTGGAATGTCATCTACACCTAATTCACTAAAAGAAGCGGAAGAAAAAGTTGAAGAAATAAATGAAGAGTGCAATAAAAAAGCCGGAAATCTTGAGAGTAAAAACGCTTTTCAAATAAGTTCCTGCTCTTGGTGTGGTACAAAATTAATGACCAAAAATGAACATGGGAATTGGGTTTTTGGTTTTAAACTATTGGGAAAAAGAAGAAATACAGAATTCAAGATTAAATGTGTAAATAAAAAATGTCATTTTCATAACGAGCTTCCTATTCAAGTTGTAGATGAAATGCTTTATAAAAAACCTCCAACTCTACTTTTTGGGACTGTAGATAAATTTGCAATGTTAGCTTGGAAAGCAAATGGACATAGATTTTTTAATTCACTTAATGACAAAAAATCACCCCCTGATCTAATTATTCAAGATGAATTACATTTACTTACTGGTCCATTAGGAACAATTACCGGGATTTTTGAAAGTGTTATCGAAATGCTCTGTACTAAAAATGGACGGAAGCCAAAAATAGTATCTTCCACGGCTACAACTCGTAACACAAGTGAGCAAATCAAAGCTTTGTATGGTAATGATAAAGATATTAATATTTTTCCTCCTTCTGGATTAAGTTATGATGATAGTTTTTTTGCAAAGATTTCTAAAACGGAAAGTACAAGAAGATACATAAGCTTTATTCCTACTGGAAAATCATCAATTAATACACAACTACAAATGATAGCAAATTTGTTTGTAGCTCGATTAGAAGTTTATAAGGCATTAATTTTAAATGGCGAAAAGGATTATAAAATATTCGATAAATATTGGACTATTGTTTCCTACTACAACAGTTTAAAAGATGTTGGGAAAATACATAATAAGGTTGGAGATGAAATTTCCACTTTTACTTCCGCTTTACAAAAGAAACTTTTCGGAGATAACCCTTCATACAATTTCAATTATACAAAATTATATGAACGCGATAAAGAACTAACTGGAAGAGAAGAAAGCTCAAAAATCAAACAGACTTTAAAACTTCTGGAAGAAAATGAATTTAAAGACAGTACTATTGGGACTTCCTCTATCGGCAATTCTTACATAAAAGAAAAAATTATCGATTTAGTTTTGGCTACCAATATGATTTCAGTTGGAATTGATATTGACAGATTTAATATAATGCTCATAAACGGTCAGCCAAAAAATGTTGCTGAATATATTCAGGCTTCCAGTAGAGTTGGGCGAAAATACAAAGGGTTGGTAATTGATTTATTAGATGCAAATAGAGCAAGAGACAAATCTCATTTCGAACATTTTATTCCATTTCATCAAGCGTTTTATAAAAGTGTTGAGCCAGTAAGTTTAACACCTTTTACAAAAAATACACTTGAAAAAATGCTCACAAGCATTATGATAACTTTTGTTAGACATAAAGTAACTATTAGACACATGGCATCTAATGATTCTGCTCAATATTTCCTGCCTGAAATGTTAGATGGTTTAAAATTAGAAATCAAAAAACGATTTACTGACAATCCAAAAGTATATCAATTATTTGAAGAAAAGTTAAAAGAATTATCTGATGATTGGTTAGATCAAATAAAAAATCACGAGTTAAAGAATTATGAAGTAACAAAAACAGAAATTGGATTACTTGTAAAACCATCTGAAAAAAGTTTTGACAAAGATGACTTATGGTCAGTAATGCAATCAATGAGAGAAATAGACACCAATTCGTTCATTAAAGTTGGACTCCCATATAAAAAAAATAGAACAAATGGCTAAATACACAAAATTACAAACAAGAAAATTGATTAGTTCTTATGGCGGAGTTGGTTCTATCATTGAAGCAATTGATGGTGCTTTATTGATAAAGGAATTTGATAAATGGAAATATTTCTATTTGATTGAAAAGGGTAAAATTGAAGTTCAAGAAAATGAGAACATTAATGATGACCGTTTGTTAAAGCGCTTAAAATATTATTTTCCTGATTTAGACCAAATCGTTAAAGTTCCTGCAAATTATTCTGCTTTTTATAACGTTTCATTACCAAAATTAAAAGACCATATAATTGATGCTGAATACTTTCCAAAATGGATGTATTGTAATAATAAAGGCTGTGATAGTTTAATGCATATTGATGATTGGTACAAAGGGTGGAAAAATGTTTATCATAGCAAGGACATAAATAAAATTAACGACTCTTTCACTCCTCCAAAATGCTACAAATGTTATCAAAAAGCAAAGAAAAATAAAGAGAAAAGAAGGTATTATCCATTAGAACAAGTTCGATTTATATTAACCGCTCCAAATGGAAATATGAAAGATATTCCTTGGCAAAACTGGACTAACTTAACAAGGGAAAAAGATGAAAGTGGTCAAAATAAAATTGTTTTTAATAATAAATGCTGTAATAATCAAGATTTAAAATACATCAAAGACGGTAGAAACCCCGACTTTACAGGAGTAAGAATTCAATGTAAAAACCCTGAATGTAAAACGAAAGGAAAGCAGATGTCTTTAGGTGGTCTTATGGGTTTAAGAGTTCCCGATTTTGACAAAAATGGAGAAATAAAAACGATTAAAGATAAAGATGGAAATCTCGTTTTGGACAGTAAAGGAAACGAACAAAAAATTTTTTTCAAAGCAGTAATTAGAACAAGTAATAGTGTTTATTATCCATTGATTACAAATAGTTTGTATTTACCTCAAGTTGAATTAATAAACAAAGAAGATAAGAAGACTGTAATTAACCTATACAAGAATAAAAACAAAACAATTGAAGAAATATCATCTTTATTGGATATACCTGTTCAATATCTATATGAATTGTTAAACCCTGATGATTTTGTCAAAGAAGTTGATTATCGTTTAAAAGAGTACCTGTATTTAACAACTAATGAAAGCCCTGATGATAAAAACCTTGTTTTTGAACAAGAAGAATCAGAAGTACTAAAAGATTTTGGAATAAACAAATTACTCAAAATTAATCAATTAAAACTAACATCTGTTCAAACTGGTTATAGTCGTCAAGAACCAATAGATAAAGACCTATTTGCCAGTAATACAATGGATGACTTTATCCATGTAAGCAAAAAAGCAGTTAAAGCCAAATATACTTCTTCAAAAGGAAAGTATACAAAACTATTACCCGGGGTCGAAAGTTTTGGAGAAGGAATTTTTATTGATTTTGATAAAGGAAAAATTTCAGATTGGTATAATGAGCAATCAAAAAATGACAACTTCAATAAACGAATTGAAACTCTAAGAAACAATGCTGAAAATTCTGAATATAGGCATTCAGATGAAAAAGAGAAAATGTTTTCTAACTTAAAGTATTTAGCAACATTCATTTTTATTCATACGTTTTCTCACGTTTTAATAAAAGAATTGGAATTTTTAACTGGCTATCCAGCGACATCTATTTCAGAAAGGCTTTATATAAATGAAAGTGATATGCAAGGAGTTTTAATCTATACAATGGCTGGTGCAGAAGGTAGTTTTGGTGGTTTAGTTTCACAGGCAAATTCAGAAAGATTTACTAAAATTGCCGAATCTGCATTAGCAAGAGCCAAAGACTGTGCTTCTGACCCAATTTGCTATAATTCAGAAGGACAAGGGATTGGTGGATTAAATCTTGCGGCTTGTTATTCTTGTAGCTTATTACCTGAAACATCTTGTGAAGAATTCAATAGTTATTTGGACAGAGCGTTATTAATAGATAAACAATTTGGATTTTATCATAAAGAAGACCAACGCATAAAGCCATACACATTACCAAGTCGCTCAAAATCAAGTCGCACGAGCCTAAACTTGTCAATAAGTGGTTAAATTGGAAGCAAATGAATATAAATTAATATTCTATCGGATTGAAAGTGAGGTGCTTCGAAATACTTAACTCCTAATACACAAAACGTTGAAATCACATGGAAAATTTTCTGTGTCCCAATAATCATTATGTATGCGAGTTGCAACTTAAAAACATGTTACATGAAACAGAACAAAGAAATACAACATTCTGAAATTCATTAATTTTTACCCTTGATTTGCATTAGTAATAAATCTTTGATTCATACATCCTCATATAAAATTCTTTTATCAATTTTAGCATTGTAGCAAAAATCACGTAAAAATACTTGTATAAATCAGGTATTATACTCTTGTATTTTGCCTCTCGGTCATTGTAATTTTGCATTTAGAAATTTACTGAATAAAAATGAAAAAAATAAATGCAGTTATTGTTGATGATTTTGCGATTTTCAGGAAAAGCTTAAAACTGGTTCTGAGTCGCTATACAGGGATAGGCAATATAGAAATAGAGGAGGCCTCTGACGGTTTAGAATTTCTTAAACTAATCAAAAACAAACAACCCGATATAGTTTTTATGGATATTCAAATGCCAAAAATGAATGGTATTGAAGCTACTCAACTGGCAATTGAAAAATACCCTGATTTAAAGATCATTGCTGTTTCAGCATCTGATGATCTAAAGTCTGTTCAAGGTATGGAAAGAGCCGGAGCAAAAGCATACCTTACAAAAGGCTTCGATAAGCAGATTTTCATCAGTATAATTTTAAAAGTATTATCCGGCAACAAACAGTTTATCAAAAAATAATAAATATTAATTAATTAAATTTTTCAAAACCTTAAAAAAAAATTATCATGAGAACAATTAAAATTTTTTTAGTACTTTTTATCAGTCTGGCATTTTACATGAATACAAATGCCCAATGGACTATGGCAAATTCCTGCAAAGAAAGAACCTCTTTTGCAGCCAATGAAAATGTTTTGCATCCGCCATTAGAGCAATTAGCCACTTTGCAGGTCTGGTCGGAATATATGAGTTATTATGACGGCATTCTTTATTTGGGAGTAAGTAATACACCCAATCAAGTGCAAGCTGTAAATGCTGAAACAGGAGATGTAATTTGGACTTTTGATCTTCCCGAAACAGCCGGTGATATTGGAGTGTATCCTGCTGTAAGCGAGGATTTGGTTTTTTGTGGTGGAGAAAACGGACTTGGACTTCATGCAATTAACAGGTCAACAGGTCAACAAGAGTGGTTTAAACCTATTGGGAATACTTATACACGTAATCCTATTCTTGATCAGGACAGATTATATATTATTGGAGACAGTTTGTATTGTTTAAATGCAAGCAATGGCTCAACTATTTGGTCTTATCCGATGCAAGGGCAATTAACACCCACAGTTGACGATAATTATGTGTATTCATTTGGTGCCGGTTGCCTAAACGCTTTTGATAAATTAACAGGAGTAATTATTTGGCAAATACCTACAGGATACAATGCTTTTGCTGCTATTGCTGTAGATGATAATTATTTATATGCTGATTTAAACTCAACAATTAAAACTTATCAAAAAAATACGGGAGTAGAAGTATGGTCTTTCAATATTCCTGATGGAACCGTATCAGGTCTTTCTGCCGGGCCCTTTGCATTGGCAAACGATATTTTATGTATTTCTGTCTGGTCGAATTCCGATTCCAAAGGAATGATCTATGCTATTGATGCAACCAACGGAACACAAAAATGGGATTATACTTTTGACGGAACAGGAACTTATTCTCCCTCTATTGCTAATGGAGTTGTTTATGTTGTAGAATGGTCAATGGCAAATATTTGGGGTTTTGATCTAAACACAGGTAATGAAGTTTTTAATGAAACCTCACCAACTTATTACGGGCAACCTATCATTGCAAATCATAAGTTATTTGCTGCAACTAATACAGGAATAAAAGTTTTTCAATCGGAAACTACAAGCGTTTCGGATTATTATAATGAAAGCCAAAATAATATGCTTTCCATAATTCCAAATCCTGTTACTGACTTTTCAAAATTGAATTACAGATTAAATAAGGCAAGCAATGTAAATATTAATATTTATGATAATGTGGGAAGAAAAATCAGGCAAATAAAAAAATCACACAATGACAAGGGAAATTATGAGATTGATTTAAAGGTTAATAAGTTGGCAGGAGGAACCTATTTTGTTGTATTAGAAACAAATGATAAAGTTTATCGGACAAAATTTATAAAAAACTAAGCTTCATTTTCTCATTGTAACACTTTGCAGTGCTTAAAAATGATTAGCTTTACATTATGTTGCAGAACAGAAAAATCTCTTCATAGCAAAACGTTATAATCAGAAAGATTTGTATATAATATTAAATTTTAATTATCAATCTTAAACATTATTACAATGAAAAAATCATTACTGACAACAATTCTTATTATTCTATCAACCTTAATAATGGCGCAATCGCCACAGACATTCAAATATCAAACTGTGGTAAGAGATAACACGGGCGCGGTTCTGTCTAACCAAAA
>JAIOSH010000079.1 GCA_021107685.1 Bacteroidales bacterium
TAAAATTCAAAGAAGCATTACCTGTAAAAAAAGTTCTTATGCTTTTCAAAGCCGAAAATGAATTCAAAAAAATTCTTTTGGAACGTATTGGTGGTGGAAACCCTGAAAATATGAGAAAATGGTAACTTTTTCCACTTACTTCACTACCATTTTACGAGCGATGGACTGTTTTCCATTGGTTAAACGGTAGAAATATACGCCACTTTCCAAATCTCCTGTTTCGAATTCAATAGTGTATTCATCCGGTGTTTGCCGTTGGTTTACCAGTGTTGTAATTTTTTGTCCGAGATGGTTATATACGCTTAGGTTTACATATTGCGAGCTGGTAAGGCTATACCTGATGCTTGTCCTCTCTGAAAATGGATTTGGGGAATTGGGAAAAAGATTAACGCCGGTCATCTGTCCGAAATGATCTTTGATGTCCAGGAATTCGCTGGGATAGGAAAATTCGGAAGTATTGTTTTCAGCATCGGTGGCGGTAGCCACGATTTTATCATTTACGGTTACACCAAGTGCTGCTGCATTTCCCAGGTTGATGGTTTTCTGTCCAATCATCCAATCATCCTCATAATAAAAAATGTTTCCGATATAATTTTTACCACACGGATGTTCATAATAAACATCGTCTGCCGTAAAAAACTGAACCAACAATGGGTAAGCCGAATAATCAGGGGAAGAGCTAATTAGATAAGTAATCTCTAATGACCCATCATTGATTATCGAAACATCAGAAAACTCCGGGTAGTTTTGTAAGTTATTGGGGCCTTCATCCGCATCATTTTCATCGTTTTCGGTATATGAATCATAACCGAGGTCAATTCCGGGAATACAATCAAATATTTGATTGGAAAGGATGAGATTTCCGGTACCCGCATAAATCTGAACTCCTCTATTTGAATTATAAGCGATAACATTACCCGCTCCCGGCTCATTTCCTCCAATAATATTTTGAGAGTTGCTTATGTCAATACCCTTGTTATTGCCAAGGTAACCTATACCATCTGCTTTAGTACCGATATAATTACCTTTTATGAGCGTATTATTATTTGTCCCTGAGGTACCTCCAATAAAAATTCCACTGCCGTTTCCTGAAATCAGGTTTCGGTCATTTGTAGATGTCCCACCAATAAAGGTATAATACGATGAGTTAATTTCAATTCCCCGATTATTGAAGACAGAACTTGCTCCGGTAACATCTGTACCAATATAGTTGCCTTTGATATAATTATCATTTGAACCAAGAATTATATGTATACCATGATAAGAATTACCTGAAATTACATTTCGTGCGTTACCGCCTATTGTATTTCCATCACTATGATCTAATTTAATACCGTCATAGTTTTGCAGCTCCGCGTTACCATCGGCATTAATGCCGATAAAATTGCCAAGGATTGTATTATTTAAGGAATATGCCAAATATATACCGGTATGGTTCCCTGAAATAATATTTCGGTGTTCCGGCAAAATTCCGCCAATGGTATTATCAGAAGTTTCATAAATATGGATACCTAAAGAATTCCCTTCAGCATCCTGGCCCGAAACATCGGTTCCGATATAATTCCCCCTGATGATATTATTGCCGCCAGTTACTGTGATCCCGTTGTTGTCGAAATTATTGATCACCAGCCCCTGGATTACACAATTATGGGCATCAATGACCAATCCATCGCATCCGCTTGTTGGAGAACCATCAATTATGATTTGCATAACTGCATTAGACCCAAGTCCATTACCGTTTGTGTTGGGAGAGGCACCGGGTTGGGAAAATCCATCTATAAATACCGGATTGGTTATGGCCGGCAGGCAATTTACCAATTGGATGGTATGTGGCCCAGCCCCGGGAATATTAAATAAAATGGTGTCTAATATCGTAGTAAAATCCGCTATATATATAGCTTCCCTTAGGGAGCCTGCATCGTCATTGTTGGTGTTGGTTACTGTTATTGTTTGCTGGCTGTTCACTTGTGTAAAACAAAACAAAAAAATAAGCTGAAGAATAATGGTCTTTTTCATGATGGTTTCCTTTCTTTTTTAAATGTTAAATTTATTATGATGAATAATGCTGAAATATCATCTGAGTTAATCTCCGACAAATATACGAATAAAATGGAATATTTACAAAGAAATTTTTATTGCTAATTTAATACTGACTAACTACAATAATATTATTTTTGTATTATTTTTCATAAGATGACTAATATATATAGTAGCTTCGCTGCAAACAAAAATCAGAACGCAGATGACACGGATTAAGCGGATATACGCTTATTTTAAAACACGTCTAATGCTTTAATATAAAAATAACTTTGCTGAAAAACAAAGTTTTACAGGATAATAGTATAAATTATTATTAAATCATGAATAAAATATCTTCAACAACAGATGGGATTAATGAGCTGAAAGTCGAAAGTATAGAGCGATTAAAAGAATTAGCCTGCATAAATAAAACAACAAGCATTTTAAAGGAAGGCAAATCAATAGATGAATCTCTTCAGCAGATTTGCATGATACTACCGGCAGCATGGCAATATCCCGAATTTACTGTAGTGAGAA
>JAIOSH010000351.1 GCA_021107685.1 Bacteroidales bacterium
AAAAGAGGAAAAGGAGATTTTACCTTTACCGCTTCATTGAATTATTTAACCAAAAATTATTAAAAGTCCAACTCTCACCCCAATACTAAAAACGGCTCCCATTTACTGAATGGAGGTTTATTGTTTTGCAATCACGTTCAGTGTCAATTTAGAATGAGAAACCAAGAGAAATCCCAAACCTTACATTTGCGAAATTAAATGATACCGAAGCATCTTTAATCCCGCTTTTGTCAAATTCCACATCATGATTGACCTCAAACCTATCAACAATATTTTGTAGAGACCCTTCGAGCTTGGTTAGAAATTTTTCGGAAATATTTTCATCAAAATCATATTTCATCCTAATCCATGAGTATCTGGTCCCTATCATCATAAAATCAATAACAAAACGTTTCTTAATCAATAACTGATACCCTATCAAAAAGCCCGCTCCATATTCGTTGAACCTTGCATCAGCATTAAAATAATATACATCATCTTTATTTGGATAATTTGGGTAATAAGTAAAATCCAATCCTGAATTAAAATACATGTAACGCAAGTATATACTGGTAATCCCAAGCAGGATTTTTTGAAACCTTTGAATATTTTTGAGCATATACGCCTATGCTTATCAATAAGAATGCTGTTAAAAGTAAAATTGCATTTTTCATGGCTCATTGTTTTAGTTCATACTCTATAAAAAGTTGTTTTAATTTTCACTATTCATATCACCACAAATCACTCAATAAAATTAGATAAAAAATAAATTGTTAAACCACAACAATATAACAATCCCGAGTAAACAGCGATTTTCTATTGATTGTTAAAAAATTGTTATTCAACATGATATATAAATTATTACTAAAATAAATTATGGCGGAGATTTTACTCTTTGTGTTTCTTTGAGTCTTTGTGCCTTGGTGGCAGGATATTCTTTGCCACGAAGACACAAAGACTCAAAGGTTCACTAAGAAAACATAAAAAAGACTAAGCGTCATATTTTATATTAGTATTTACGTCTTTTAATAGAATGATTATTAATTTATTACAATATTTTTACTAAATTTAATTACCCGTAAAAAATCGCTGAGTAAACGGGACAAGTTATAGCAATTTAACAATTTTTCAAATAATTTAAGTACCCCTTTATACATTTCATTACAGGGTAAACTTGTGAATCTCTTTTGACCATCGCCGGTTTTCGCGAGTTCTGAAAGTCAAGATAATATATTCATATTTTCTTTATCTTCTTCATCTTCCCATTCATATTTTTTTCGTTGGGGACCAAATTTACGATAATATATTGAAAGGATTAAGCCGGCTATTAATCCCATAAGATGAGATTCCCATGAAATATTTCTTTTTGGGAAAAAATCGGGAAAAACTCCCCAAACCATACTGCCATACAAAAATGCAACTAATAGAGTTATTGCCATTAATTTAGTATCTCTTCTGATTATACCGCTAAAAAAAAGAAAAGATGCCAAGCCATATACTAAGCCACTCGCTCCTATATGATAAGCTTCACGAGCGCCAAACCAAACCCAGATACCGGTTAATAAATAAATAAGAAAAAATATTTTATATGCAATTTTTTTATAAAAATAAAATAAACTTGCACTTAATACTAATATTGGAACAGAATTGGCAAATAAGTGCTTAAAATCCGCATGAATTAATGGAGAAGTTATTATACCTGTTAATCCATGTACGCTTAAAGGGTAAATCCCGAATTTGCTAAAATCTATATTAAAAACAACTTCAACAATTTTTACCAACCATGTTAATAAAAGAAATAAAACAGGGAAAATAAGGCTATGTAATAATTTTCTTTTTTCTGCACCCATTTTTTTGTAAATATAAAATATTTAATCTATCAAAAGTTATTCCAAAGCTAAAATAAATTTTATTTTGCAAGATTATAAAAATTTCTTAATATGCAATTTTTTTAATCAAACCTTTATCCAAGTGTTAAAAAGTCTCAACAAAGCAAATAAGATAAATTCATCTAACATTTATAAAAAACGTCTCCGGACTTTATTTTCAATAATAATAATTACTCCTATTGGGTTTTACAGCAAATTTTATAATGGTCCTGCTCATAATTGGGTAAATGATTCTTTTGGGGGAACTTTATATGAAATCTTCTGGTGCTTGGTTTTTTATTTTTTATTCCCAAAAAGCAAAACATGGTTAATTGCCTTACTGGTGTTAATTATCACGTGTATTTTAGAATTTTTACAATTATGGCATCCCCTGTTCCTGGAATATCTTAGAAATAATTTTATTGGCAGAACTATTTTGGGTGTTTCTTTTAACTGGTTTGATATTCCCTATTATTTACTTGGTTCTGGAATAGGATGGTTTTGGCTGAAAAAAATTGAAAAATCAACTACATCCTGAATTTTTCAACCTTATGCACAGCATCAATAATAGTTCCGTCAACCCATTTAATAACAGCAACAATTTCATCACTTAAATTTGGTTTTGCAGGAATACCGCAAATTTTTTCAGCTTCAGCTTTTAAATCTTCAATAGTTTTTATCGGCAAATCCGAATCTTTCAATTTTTCAATCAAGTCGGTTCTTCGCGGGTTAATAGCAATACCTCTTTCAGTAACTATTACATCAATTAATTCACCTGGCCCGCAAATTGTTGTTACTTCATCTTTTATAACAGGAATATGATCGCGGAATAAGGGAATAGGTAGTATAGTACATTTTGAAAACAGGCAATTTTGCCATCCGCCTATACCGTGTAATAAATAACCATCGGAATGTGTAACTACATTAGCATTAAAATTTACATCCACTTCTGTTGCACCTAAAATTACAACATCTACCATTGTAGAAAAATTTCCTTTACTATGATAATTATAACTCGTAAAAGGGCTTGTATTCACATGATTTGGATTTTCACGCATAGAACGAACTCCTTCGAGGTCAAAAGTTTGTCCGTCAAGAATATAATCCACCAAACCTTCTTCAAGCATTTTTACAGGATACTTATTACTTCCTGCTCTGATAAAACGTGCTTTAATACCACGTTCTCTTAACATATCACCAAAATAATTACCTATTGAAAGTGCTGTTCCGCCGGCGCCTGCCTGATATGAAAAACCATCTTTTACAATACCTGCTTCATCACAGAATTTAGCTGTCATTTCGGCAATAAGTAATCTGTCAGGACTTTTTGTAATTCTTGTTGTTCCTGATACAATTTTTTCAGGAATACCTACCTTATCTACTATAACAGTATAATCAACATAATTACCATGAATTTGCCATGGAATACATGGAAAAGGAACAAGATTGTCAGTAACAACAATGACTTTATCAGCATATTGTGAATCAGCCAATGCAAATCCCAACAAACCGCAGGCAGCAGGTCCGTTAACGCCATTAGCATTACCAAAAGCATCGGCAGCAGGGGCTGCAATAACAGCAATATCTATTTGGACTTCGCCATCCTGAACTGCTGTATATCGTCCTCCATGAGAACGAAGTACTCCTACACCTTTCATTTTGCCTTCCGAGCAAAATTTGCCTAAAGCTCCGTTCATACTTCCTTCAATTCTATTGATTGTTCCGTCTTCCAAATATTTAATTATTGGTTCCTGACATGGAAAAGAAGCAGAAGGATACCATCTCAAATTTTTTATTCCTAATTCATGAGCTATATCAAAAATCTGAACAGCAATAATATCGCCATTTCTAAAATGATGGTGCGTTGAAATTGTCATTCCATCTTTTATTCCTGCTTTAATAAGTGCTTCTTTCAAATTAGGCACTAATTTATTCCCGTCAGCAGGATAATTAGCACATGATGCTATTCGCGGAGCAAATTTTCTTCCATCAGGGATATGTTTACCAACTCCTTTAAAAGGAATATGAGTTTCTCCGTTTATTTCAGTAGGCACTAATCTGCCAACTGCATTCTTTACTATATTATCGTATTTTTTCATTGTAATAACTTATATTTTTTTATCTCCATTCAAAAACCAAACAAGTGTATGTGTATCAAGAAGTAAATCCATTACATATAGTCTTTAAAATCTTCAAGTGGTTCATCAAAATCAGGTGACATATAAATTTGCCCTTTTGCACATCCAAATTTTGGATGCTTTTTCTTTATTTCTTTTTTCCTTTTACTTAATAAAAAATCCACAAAGTCATTTACTTCTGATTTTAGGTCAGTTGGCAAATAACTAATTTTTGTATATAATTGAATCTGTTCCATGATATTATTTTTCTACAAAGATACAATTCTATTTTGAATACGCCTACAGTTAGAATGGAGTCGATTTTTCAGCTTGCCGCTAACTATTCATTAAGACATGTTTTTAATCTGTTAAATGTAAGCGTTTTGATAATTTTGCTCATTAAAAATATTTACCAAGAAATTGTTATTATAATACTGATTAGCTACAAATATTTATCATCCCAACTCTTCTCTCCAATCAGAATTAAGTTTCCCCATAGAAATTGCCAGATCAATGGTTTTTTGTGCTCTTTTCACAACAGGTGGATCTATCATTTTTGTACCGAGAGAAACAACACCTAAACCTTTTTCTTTTGCATGTTCAAAAGCATTAACAATTTTTTTAGCTTTATCAATTTCAACTTCATCAGGTGCAAAATATTCATGAATTACCCTGATCTGGCGTGGATGGATACATCCCATACCATCAAAGCCTAATGACTTGGAAACAAGAACATTTTGTTTAAGGGCTTCCATATCTGCAACATCAGAAAATACAGAATCTATGGGTTGAATCCCTGCTGCTCTTGAAGCATTCACTACCTGTGATCTGGCAAAGAATGACTCCGTCCCTTCATTGGTTCTTTTAGTCCCAAGGTCGGCAGTATAATCCTCAAGACCTATTGCCAAAGCAACAATATTATCGGATGTACTTGCAATTTCATAAGCTTTAATCACACCTAAAGCACTTTCGATAATTGGCATTAACCAAATATTTCCTTCAATCCCTTTTTCTTTTTTAATTGCTTTAATCCTTTCATTTACAGATAAGATTTGATCACTACTTTCGCATTTAGGTATTAAAAGTAAATTTATATTGTGAGGAATAACATAATCCAGATCTTTTAGTCCATCTGGTATTTGATTTATTCTGACCATTCTCTCTGCTCCGTAAAAATTTAACTGCCGTAAAGCATTTCTTATTAAAAAACGTGCTTCAGGTTTTTTATCAGGAGCTACTGAATCTTCAAGGTCGAGAATAATGCCATCAGGTTTGTGAATACCGGCATTTATCATTAAGCTTGGAGAATTTCCAGGCAAATAGAGCCTTGAAAAACGATTTTTGTCCTTTGTTGTTTGATATTTATTTTCATCAATTAATTCTTGAAGATATTCTTTATCAGTATCAATTAATTGTTTTATTGCAGCTTCAATTCGGGCTGCCAATACAAAAGGTAACGCACCTGTATCCTCAATATGAATATTGGCATTCTTTATTTCAAAAAAGTTAAAAATATCTTTAACCTGTCTAATTATAGCATCTCCGAAAAGAGCCTTTACTTTACTCTCCAATTTAATATTATGTCCGCCTATATCGGTTAGTTCAAGAGTAATATAACAATCGGAACGGATACCTTTACCTTTATTTCCTGTTGTTGCTGTTTTTCTCAATTCATCCTCCTTTTTTTAAATATTTTAAATATTGCTTTTTTATTTTTATATTGATGCCCACAAAATTAAAATAAAATAGATTGTTAACAAACAAAAAAAGAGAAGCTAAATAACTTCTCTTTTTTTGTTCATAATGAATAATCTTTTTACTCATTTTCAACTTTTTCTTCTTCTTCGCCAACCTCAACGGTTAGTGAGTCAGGAGTTGTAACTTCTTCTTCAATCACAGTTTCTTCCACAACTACTGCTTCTTCCTGAGTTTCTTCATCGGCTTTTTCTGTACCGGGGCTACATGAAAAGAATGAAATCATTCCTCCAATAACTAATAATGTTAATAGTCTTTTCATTTGTAATAGATATTAATAAATTAATAATACGGATATTTTTGCAAATATATAACTTTTTTATGAATTTTCATAACTTAATGTTATTATTTTAAAAAAATTCAACACATAATTTAGGCTAAATAATATTTTGAGGTGCTGGGGTATATAATAATTTGATTACTTTTATAGCATCTTCTTTAAGTTTTGTTTTCTTTCGATTGGAAAAGATAAAAAGAAGTTCACACAATCCGCAGAGCGGA
>JAIOSH010000544.1 GCA_021107685.1 Bacteroidales bacterium
AAAGTTGACTCTCTTGTTATGCTGCCTGATACTATTTTTAGTTTCTCGTTTCATTTGTATTATCCTTATACAGCCCAACCTGGTGAAAATCTTCTTCACGAGCATTTCGATCATGCCTTAGATTTTGATTATGGTATAGAATTAGAAAACGCAATTGTTAAATCGGGTAAAGTGAAGTTTGAAGTATTAAACCAGATTGCAGGTAATATGATATGTGATTTTACAATTAATTCGGCATTATATAATAATACAGATATGTTTTTTGTATCAGAGATATTACCTGCTCAAGATTTTATTAGTAAAACTTTTGATTTTTCAAATTATTATGTAAATTTTAAAGGTGAACAAGGAAATTTGTACAATACCTTGAATTATAGCTTAGATCTTTGGCTTCATCCTGACGAACCGAGCGGTGTTTTAATTAATCCTGAAGATACATTTGCAATAAATATTTGCTTTGAAGATATTATTTTAGATTATGCAAAAGGATATTTCGGGCAAAATACATATAATTTCGGCCCTGAAAATACTGAGTTTACATTATTTGATGATTTGGAAATTGTCAATTTCTCAATTGAAGATGCAAACATATTTTTTAGAGTTGAAAATTATTATGGTATTGAAGGAATTTTGAAAATTCTTGAACTTAATGCTATAAACAATAGTAATGATATTACCATACCACTTGAGGGAGATATGATAGATTCGGGTATGTTTATTAACGCTGCAATACAAACGGGTCAGGGAATGTATAATATTCAACCTTCAATTCATACTTTTGATTTTTCAAATACTAATTTTCTTGATTTATTCGAAATCATGCCTGATGAATTTTCATATACTTTAGAGATATATTCTAACTCTCTTGGTGACACAACAAATCACGACAATTTTTTCTATTTGGATGCACCGATAAAAACATTTATTAATGTAGAAATAAATGAAGGTATAAGTATCGAAGACCTCCGCATTGAAAAAACTGATGATTGGAATAGCGATAATATTAGTTTCGATAATGTTAACAATGGTAAATTAATAATGGCTTTTGAAAACGGATTTCCCTTTTCATTAAATATTAATATATTTTTGGAGAATAATTCAGGTGAAATTTTAGATACTTTAATTTATGAGGATTTGATTGCAAGTGCTTTGATAGATGAAAATCAACTTGTAAAAGAACCTGTAAAGACGATAATAACTATTGTTTTGGATGATGATATGGAACAAGCCATACAAGAAGCAGAATATGCCCGGTATGTACTACTTGTAAATTCGGCTGAAAACGAATACGTGAAAGTTTATTCAGATTATATTTTAAAATTAAAAATTAATGGAGATTTTAATTTAAGGATTGAACAATAAGCAGTGATAAAAAAAATATTCAACATAATTATTATAACTTTTCTGATTTTACCGGCTTTTAGCCAGATACAGTTTTATTATCCGTATTATCCTGATGATAATCCTGATACCTTATCATGGAATTGGGAAATATCGGCTTTTGGCAAAGAGTCTTCAAATTCATCAGCATTTACAAATGATTTTTTTTCTGTAATTAATAAGTCGCAGCACCTTGATGCCGATTTAATTAATAAACAAATTGAACAATTGGACGATCATGTCATAACAGGTCAAATCAGAAATATTGGAATTGAGGCAATAATTAATTCAGAAAAAAATAATGGAAAAAAATATTTCTATTTTGGAATTGAACATCAACATTATCTTGACACATATCTTGATAAAGACTTAGTTAATTTACTATTACTTGGAAATAAACCTTTTGCAGGCAAAATTTGTAAAGTTCCGGGATCAGAATACTATGGAATATATTTTAACCAAATAAAAGGCGGTGTAGGTTATAGATTTAAATCTCCTGAACTCAGACATTGTTTAACATGGGATTTAGCATTGAATATTGGCCAAAATTATGATTTTATTAAAGTACGGAATTCATCTTTATATACGCATCCTGATGGCGATTACTTAGAGATTGAAACTTCTTTGGAAACAAAATTATCCGATACTGTTTGGGCGGAAGTATATCAAATGAATGGATTGGGTTTGTCAGCAGATTTGGAATATTCAATTGATAAACCTGATAAATTTCATATAGATATTAATATAAATAATTTGGGATTTCTTTTTTGGGCTGGAAATACATTTATTGGCGAAATGGATACATGTTTTATTTTTGAAGGAGTTGGAATTGATACCATAACCGAACAAGAGAATAATTTACCTGATGATTATTCTTATGAAGGCCTTAGAAGATTATTATTTAAAGATCCTGAATCAAGTTCTTTTCTCTCGCATCTTCCACTTAATTTCAGGTTCTCTGCCGGGAAATATTTTGTTTTTAATAGATTTTATGCAGGATTTAACAGCATTTATTATCCTTTTAGTAGTGCAAAAATTATGTTTGAAGTGTTTGCTACCTATAATTACCATAAAAAACTTTTTATTACACCGGTAGTTCTATTTGGAAGTTATGGTAAACTAAACTATGGTTTAAACCTTGGTTTAAGAATTTGTAAAAAAATAACAGTCCAAATGGGTTCAGGATACCTGAATAGTTTCTTTAATAAAGAAGAAATATTAGGAAAAGGGGGTTTTGTAAGAATTACATTCAGGAATTGAACAAAACTTTTTTTGAATACTATCATAAAATTTGAAAAATAGCGTTAATTTTTAAATATATATTTTTTCTATTTTTGGAAATTTTTCAGGAGAAGTTAAAGGAAAATATTTTTGTAATTTTGTTTTAGTTCTTCAAATTAATAAAATTTAAATATTAATTATATACCAAATTAGTATGAAAAAAGAAGAATATTCACAAAAAAGAAATTTTAAAGAACGTTATGATTTAATCAGGCATCCTGAAAGGATAAGAAGTTCTGATATAATTGAAGGTGTTTTTGAAAATATATCTTATTATGAATCACCCGATCCATCTTTAATTGCAGCAAAGGGGGCTATTAAAGGAATAGATTGCATAATACTTGGACAGGAGAAAAGAAGACAAGGAAAAGAGAGCAAGGCAACCGGAATGTTGACCTCAAAAGGCTTTGGGTTTGCCCTTGATATATTAGATAAAGTCAAAAAAAGTAAAATTCCGGTAGTCTCATTTATTGATACATTTGGAGGTGATACATCAATGGAGTCGGAACTTGGTGGGCAATCTTTTTTGATTTCCGATTGCATTAGCAGATTTTGTGGAATAGAAACTCCTACAGTATCTTATGTTATTGGCGAAGGTGGCAGTGGTGGTGCTTTAGCTTTTCAGATAGCTGACAAAAGTTATATGCTGGAAAATGCACTTTATTCTGTAATTGCTCCTGAAAGTTGTAGTAGAATAATATTTCATAAAAGATTGGCTGCAGGTGAGAATATTGAAGATACAGTGAAAGATGCTTTAGAGGTACTACGACCGGGGGCAGAACATATTAAAAAGATTGGAATGATCAATAATATTCTTCCTGAACCAAAAGAAGGAGCGCATACTAATTATGAATTTACAATAAAAACTATAAAAAAATCTTTAATCAAAACTTTAAATGAATGGGTA
>JAIOSH010000537.1 GCA_021107685.1 Bacteroidales bacterium
ATAATATTATCTTCAATAATTATAGTTCCGCTGGCAAATACGATAGCAATTCCTCCTCCACCTGTGCCGGTTGCAGAATTACCGACAATCGTAATGTTGCGAATTTCCGCTCCACAAAAAACGTATATTCCTCCACCTGCATCATTTGAGGTGTTATTGAGAATTAAATTATTAAATACGAGAGGAGTACCCACTGCGAGATGAAGTCCTCCTCCCACTCCGCCGGCAAAATTGTCTTTGATAATATTATTCTTAATTGTTATTCCACAAAAGTCGGCAATGCCTCCTCCGGGTCCTTTTGAACTATTATTTCCATTCTGTATGGTAAAACCATCAATTACAGTTGCATTTGTGAGAGTGCAGGCTTGGGGAATATAGATTACTCTACCCGAATTACTTCCATCAATGATGGTACTTGCAGCGCCGGCTTCACTTATGAGAACTATTCCGTCAGTATCGGGCCATACTATATTCTCATAATAAGTTCCGGCTGAAACTATAACCGTAGTGACTGTATTTGCCGCATTAAGTCCTTCTTGTATTGTCGGATAATCTGCAGGAATATAAATTACAGATATAGGGGCTTGTCCGACTTTAACATCATCAACAAATAAGTTCGTTCCCTGAAACATAACATACTGAATTGCAAGATAAATATCCTGTCCGTTATATGAACTTAAGTCATAAGCATATTTTGTATAAGTATCAGGCGCCCCGATAACACTTTCAAGAGTAACATTAAAGTCTCCAATATTAATTCCGGTTTGTGAAAGTTTGACATTAAAATCTTCGGGATTGCCCAGAATATTAATGAATCCCCGCTTTGAATAGAAACCTGTGGAGTGATCAGCCAGTCATCATTAGGTGCGGTTGGTCCGAGATTAACCCAAATCTTGGCACTGTAATTACCTGTATGAGCTAAAGCTGGATTCCAATAAGCCTCCCATTGATATCCATCATTATCATTGTCATAAATAGTCCAATCATTAGGAATAGAACCACCTTCAAATCCTTCATCAATGTCCCATTGAGCAAACATTGATATTGTCATAAACAACACGGATCCGAGCATTAAAATAATTTTTTTCACAAATAATTTTTAAATTAATAATAAATTTCCTTTTAAATTAAATTTGCCATCAAGGTCGGTATAATATAGCTTGGTAGCCGTTGCTTGTGTATCTAAAAATAATAGAATTAAGCTAAATATTATTACAAATAATTCACTTAAAATTTTCAGGGAATACCTTTTTTTGTTTCTATTTTAATCCTTTTTATTTAAAAGCCTTATAAAGCTTTTTTGAGCCGTAAGCAGCACCAAGCACTAACATTATACTCAAACCACCATCAATAGGAGCGCCACCGCCAACAGGAGTGTTTCCTGTACCAGGACCGCTGCCACCATTAGGATGTGGCGGATTCTGTGCTATTATGAATAACGGAGTTACCATTAAGAATGCTGCTATAACTAATATTTTTATTGCTTTTTTCATATCTGTTTATTTTTATGGTTAAATTGCTATATGGTTAAATGGTTTAACCATATAGCAAATTAACAATTTATTTTATAAATATTTTTTTTGTTACTACACTTTTATCGCTAAGCACTTTTACAATATAATAGGCGCTCTTTTCAAGAGTGATCTTATTAAGCGTGTTGTTAATCGGTGCGCTTGTAACTTCCTGTCCCATCATGTTGTATATAAAGATATTTCCTTTTGTATTTACAGGAACAGTTACATAAACATCTGTATTGAATGAGAAGATGTTGACCATTTCTTCAAAAGTTTCAGGAACAGACATAGGTGTAAAGTGAACAATGAATCTGTTCTCCTGATCACCTGCAGTATAATTAAAAGTGTATGAATTTTTCAACAAATCTGTTTGAGTTTGAGTAAATAAATCCTCAAGAACAACATTGGCAAATTCCCCGGTTTCAACAGCGCTTATTGTAAATACCCCTGATTCAACAGCAGTAAATCCAACAGGAACCATACTTGTTTCAGGTAAAGTATTGAGACCTAATTTAACTCCTGAAGCAGTTGTGGAGAATATCTGTGGTAACTCAGCATTTGATAAAGAAATTCTCTTATATGCGTCATAGCTTCCGTCATGTTCAATATTTGCTTCTTCATTAAAACGTATCCAGGTTTGGTCTGAATAATTTTCACCTGAAGCATCAAGAATAAGCAGTTGCGGATCATCAGATTTGTAAAAATTATTAGCTCCTAAGTGTGTTCTTACTGCATCATTAAAACTAAGAGTTCCCGGAGCCGTTGGTTTAGCTTTCACAAAGAATCCCTGCATTGGAGCAATGTATTGCGAGCCTGTACCACCACTATTATAGAAAAGGTCATTTCCTGTTGATGCTTCAATATAGTGAACTTCTCCATTTAAGGTAGCAGGAATAGTTACTAAATCCCAGTCGATTGATGAAACATAAGGATTACCAAGCAAGTTCCAGCCAGTATGAGTAGAGTCGTATCCATGATTTTGAGTGCCGAAATTTAATGCACCGACAAAAGATACTGTATTAGTAGCGGCGAGATTTGAGTAAAGCCCGTATCCTTCCATAATACCAAGGGGAACATCATCCTGAATTATTTCAGTATAACTATTTGTTCCTTCACTAAAACTCTGCAGATACATACCTGTAAAGACACCTGATAAAGCATTTGATATTGGTGCTGAAACTAAGTGCCAGTCAGTATCATTACCTGTGAAGTAACGTTCAACCGTAGCAGTACCGTTTACAGTTAAATATCCATTATCAAGTAATGTAGCTGTATTTGTAGAATTTGAACCGAAACTTATATTATTACATTCTGTAGCAGCGCTAATAGTTGGATAATTGGTTAGTCCGGCTGGAATAGTAACATTTGCAAAAGCTCCAGGAACTCCTGTATCCCAGTTGCCTGCATCATGCCAAACATTGCTCTTTGCAATACCGGTCCATTGGGTATTGTAATAAGTAAAAGAAGGATTATAATGATAACCAATATCGACTTGATTACCATCTAAAATAAGTTTATAACTGGTAGTATAATTATCTAGCCCGGCAGCGAGTGCTGTTTGACTTCCGGCATCTTTGCAGGGGCTGGTAATCTGATCAAGAAAATAATCCTGATTATTTGAAACAACAAAAACAGGATCTGCTGAAATGGAATTTGTTCCTGCTGAACATCCCGCATAATTATTAGGAGTATTTCCCCAAACATCATTGTAATCTAATGAACAAGTCGACCAAAAAACCATAATACCGCCTCCGCCTTCACCGGAACCTTCCGCAGAATTATTCACGATAATATTATCTTCAATAGTTTTAGTTCCGCCGGCTAATACGATACCAATTCCTCCTCCTCCTGTGCCGGTCGCAGTATTACCGACAATCGTATTGTTACGAATTTCCGCTCCACAAAAAATATAAATCCCTCCACCTGCATCATTTGAGGTGTTATTGATAATTAAGTTATTAAATACAAAAGGAGTACCAACTGCGAGATGAAGTCCTCCACCAACTCCGCTTGCAAAATTGTTCTTGATGATATTGTTTCTGATCGTGATTCCACAAAAGTCGGCAATGCCTCCTCCGGGACCTTTTGAACTGTTATATCCATTCTGTATTGTAAAACCATCTATTACAGTTGCATTTGTGAGAGTACAAGCCTGGGGAATATAAAT
>JAIOSH010000347.1 GCA_021107685.1 Bacteroidales bacterium
ATGTTTAACCTTAATCCCCATCGGGTAACTATTTTACCTTCATTACTACCCCATGGATCAAAATTGTTTATTGTTTTGGTAACCTTACTTTTAGCGTACCGGATAAAACCCTGTGAGTTTTTCTTTTCAAATAACTCAACAAGGAATCCAAGTTTTCCAGCTACACTTTTGTTATTCACTACTTCGCAATATACTTTAAGTTTGGATACCTGTAATTTTGCTTCATAAAATGCTTTTACAAGTATGGGGAATTCACCTGCATATTGCGGCAAGTCGAAACAATCCACTATGGTTTTCTCCACATCCGTTATCCTGTAAATATGATTGCCGTATCCATTTATTTGTATCCCGGTCATTTTATCCGGCTTAACTTTAATGAATTTGTACCTGACGCCAAAAATAGTTTTGTCTTGTTTTTTTTTTGTACTTTGTACAAACACAGTATTTGGTATCTGGTTAGTAAGTCCGTGCAAATTCAAAGCCGACCAGTAGGCTATTGTGGCATCCGGTGTTAGGAAGCTGCCGATTACAAATTCATCTTTGAAATTGTGGCGGACATATTTGCCTTTTTCAATACGGATAATTACCTTTTGTTTTTCAAGCGTTTCTATAAAATTTTGGATTTCATTATTCTTAAGCCTGAATATTTTAGAAATATCCTGATTAGTAAATATGTCCAATCCACTATTATCAATAGTTTTTAATATTTTATTATAATTTAGCTGTTGCATTTTTTAATATTATATAATATGATAATATAACCTGTCAATATCAGGTTATATTACCTGCAAATATAATAACAAATTCATTAACTCACACATTTCATAACTTTTTTTACTAATTGTATGTTAGTGTGCTGCCTTTTAATGTTTTAGCAAAAGAAGAACTTTAACTTTTGTGGTAAGCTATTGTAGTAAATAGCTAATATAGTACAACGAAAGGTAAAGATATTTTTAAAGTTACAAAAATTGATCTACTTTATTATCTATTTTTAGATTTATTTTATAATTGTAAATATTTTTAAATTTAAGGAAAATTTGCTTCTGTTTTTTCAAATGATAAACCTTCTTCAATATTATAAGGTACATCAATTAGATGAATATCAGTTTCTCCAATTTTTTTTATTAAATATTTTTTAGCAACATGTAATGGTACTTTTAAACTATACTCACGGACTATATCATATTTATGTTGTTCTATTAAATCCTCAAAATTCAACTCAATATTATGAATCTGTAAAACACATTCAACAGTTATGTAACTAGATCTTCGTGTAGAAACTTTTAATAATTCTTTTTCATCACTTGTTAATGTAAGAATATTAAAAACGCAATTCTTCCAAACTTTTTCTATAAATTGACATCCTTCTTCTAAGTCTGTAAAGAATTTTTCTGATAAATTATCTTTTGTATAAACTTCATTAATAATTTTTTTAAAATGTATCTCTTTTAAATTTCCCGATAAATTATCAGAATACTGCTTTATAAGCGAATAAGTCTTGTCAAGGATACATAAATCGTAGATATATTTTCTTGAAATTTCGTTTTCCTTGCTGATGAATACATCTGCATAACTCAATTCTTTGTGCCTTTCATGTATATCACCTTTTCTATTAACTCTGCCTAATCGCTGAACAATTGCATCAATTGGAGCATTTTCAGTAAAAAGAACATCAAAATCAATATCAAGGCTGACTTCTACTATTTGTGTACAGATTGCAATAAAACCACTATTTATCTTTCCAATTTTTTCCAGGAAATTTTCTTTTTGAATTTTATCTTTTAAAATAAATTGTGAATGATAAAGCATTAACTTATCCTTGGAAATACTCTCATTTAATAGATCATAAATTTTTCGTGCTTTTTTAATTGTATTGCAAACTATTAGAACATTTCTACCTAAATGGAATTGATTTTTAATGTTATCAATCTCGTTATCAATTAAAACATCTGTAACAAAAACCTTGTGTCGTTGTAAATTATCAAACCCAACATCTTCAATAAAAGTAATTTCTTCTTTAGGAATAATTCTTTCAATTTTCTCCTGTAGAAATTTTGGAAGCGAAGCACTCATTATGGCAAACTGAGTATTAAATGGTTTAATTAATTCTAAACACTTTAGCAATAAACCAAATGTATAACCATCATAAACATGTACCTCATCAATTATAATACGGGCATTATATATTGATGAATTTGGTAATACCCATCGTCCCCAGTTAAAAAAAGCAAAAATGAGTTGGTCAATTGTAGCTACAGTAACTTCTTTGAAAAATGTTTTATTATATAAATAGTGTATTCGTAATTTTTGATCTTCTATTTCAGGATGTTTTTTTGATATAATGTAGTTTGCTGTGCTGTGCGAAAGACCTGTTTGATCAATGCCAAAAAATAATTTTAATCGTTGCCACATTTTATTTGTTGTAACCATTGTAGGAAGCAAATAAATTATTTTTTGCTGATTATTATTAACTGCCCACAAAAGAGAAGCTTCAGTTTTCCCTTGACCTGTTGGAATTTTTACAAAAACATGTCCTTTTGATTTTGCTGTTTTTTTTTGAAAATCCGACCACTTTAAAAATTTGTCCGGATATAATAGTATCATTCGTTTAGTTATGCTATCATAATTATGACATGTTGCATAACCATAATCTTCATAGTCTGCTGAAGCGAGCCAATCAGAATAGTGTAAAACTGACTGAAATAGCAGATAAATATCTCTGTATTTTTTCCCTTTAATTCTAAAAAAGTCATCGCTTATTGTCTCATCTAAAACATTATCATTGAATAAATGATACGGAATTTCTACTAATATTGATGAATTGAATTTTAGATCAAGCCATTCAAAATTAAATTGTTTTGCCTCTTCGTTTATTACTTCAAAAAAAGATGAATAAAAGGTTTCTATATATAAAGGTTTCCAATTTCCAAATTTTTCAAAAAAAACATTCTTGGTTAATCTTGTGTGATGCGTTGCAACTGATAAAGTTTCAGGAAAAAATTTGTCAAATAATAATTTATCTTTCGTAACATCAAATATAAAAGGTACAGATGCTAACGAGTGTGAATTCATGTTATCATCCGAACCTTTTATTTTATTTTGAAATTGCTGAGTAGATTTTCCAATATCGTGAAATGCAATTGTAAAATATAAATTCCTAATCAGGTGTTCCTTATCTAATTTATATTCATTGCAATAACTGTCAATTAGTTTATTCTGCCAAAACAGAACTTTCTTAAAACACTTAATGGTGTCTAATGTATGTTCTATTAGAGTTTTTTCAGGGTTGGATTTTGCTAATATTTTCATATTCATCAATATTCTTTAATAAGGCAATTAATGCAATATCTGGACTGTTAATTAAATTAGACAAAACGCAGTATTTTCCTTTTCATCAATCCAGCCTATTAAGTTATCAATTTGAACAGGTAAATTAAAGATAAATGAATAAGTCTGATATACTCCAGCTACTCTTGAGCTATCTTCATTATAATTAAAACTAATCGGAAGTTTAACAACATAAGGGCGTAAACTTAAAAGATTGCCTTCTGCTTTTTCAAGATACTCCTTATCAATAGTATATTGAAATTGTGAAATATCAATCGGAATCACCGTATTTTGAAAGAATATATTTTCTTTTTGATTTAGTTCAATCATACAGACATTATCAATTTTTACCAGTTCATCCTCTCTGCCAAGCGATAATGCCCAATCAGGATTTTTTATTGCAGCTTCAATTTCTATGTAATCCTTTTCGTTTTCAAAATGAAAATACAGAACATATCTGCTCGCATACAACAATTCCCTCATTATAACAGAAGTAAAATATGGTTTATCTATCTCGCCTTTATAATATTTATTAATATTGTCGCTTTTGTATTTTCTGATTTGCCATAAATCATTCGATTTTCCATTACTTTGCCCAACTATTCCAACTTCAAACCGTTTTGGTTTTAACCATTTTTCATTTACTTCTTCAGGGCTTATTCCTAAAGCGGCTCCAAGCATTCCTGAGATGGTTGTTTTTGTCGGAAGCGGCAAAGTTTTATGGTAAGTATGAAAATCAGGATACCGAAATGAATTAAAACAGCCTGATAGTTTTACTTTCAAAAATTTCATATCTTTTCATTAATATATTTAATTGCCTCATCGAATGCAGATTGAATTGATAAAACATTTTCAATTTTTTTATCTACTTCATTAGCAAATATACCAGAGCGAACACCAATAATTTGTTTTGAAATAATAGAATTATTGTCATCAAGTATCTGTTTGATAGTTTTGGTATCCAATTCTTCTTTTTCATTAACCACTAAACCTTCAAGAAATATCGGATTCTTGGTCGTCTGAAATGTAATTACTAAAAATTTAGGTGCCATGTCTGTAAGAAATCTTGATTGTTTACCTCCTCCCCAAACATTAGCAAGGGCTTTAAGGAAATATTCTATTCGCTCTTTCTTTTCTTTTGATTCAAGATTCTTTGTTTTTACTTTTAATTCTTTTTCAAGTTCAAAATTCTGAAAAACACCGATACGATCATATTCAATTAGAAAATTAGTTCGGAAATAATTATAATACATTTCCGTTTCAAAAATATTTCCCCCGGCACTCATATCACCTCCGGTTTGTTCTTTTGATTTAGTTCCTAAGTCTCTATCTCCTTTGTAAGGGAAAAGACCTATTGCTGGAGATACCCTGATAGCTGCTGTTCTGCGTCTGTTTTCAGATTTTGAAGCTATCATATATCCGAACAAATCATCATCAATAAATTTTGCAGGGTTTCCTTCAGTGAAATCTACTCCTTTCTTATTATCTGTTGTAACAACTTCTGAAAGCTTGTTCCCCAAACCAGCTTCTTTCCATCCTTTTTTTATTTGATATTTCAGACTTTGTCCTGATACATAAGGTAATAATGTCCCATCAGGTAAAGTTATTTTTTTCACAGTTGAAACATTTCCTTCTGTCCAACTTCCATTAATACTGCCTATTGATGTTTTAAAAACATAGGCAATATTGATACAGTTTATTCCTTTTTTATTTTCCATCTTTATTTTTATTTGGGTTATACAAAAAACTATTCATTGCGAAAATACTTACTAACGATTTATATTCTTCCCAGCTTTTATCATCTGGCAATTCAATAAAGAAATCCTCACTGTAAGTCAATTCTGTCTTAAATTGAGTATCTGAGAGGACCTTTAAAAAGTCAGTTCTATTTCTACTGTTTCTAAGAGAATATAATATTCCCTTATCTTGATTTTTTCTACAATACGCCCCTATTCTATTTCCAAGGCTTTTGCATTTCGAGACAATTTCAGGTTTCATGATTTTTGTGATTTTGTTATTATAAATTTCAATAATTGTATCTAATTTGTATATGCTTGAAGCATTATCTTGCTTAAGTAAAACCGAACCAATAAAATTTTCAATTGTTTTTGAAATAGATTGAAAATGCAATATGTTTTCAGAAAGGCGATTTCTCCAAATTGTATTATACTTGACCTTTTTGCCTTGTATTTTTTCATTGAAAAAAGAAACAAAACTTAGAAATGGAGAGTAAGCCCCATTATCAGAATATTCCTCAAAAAGTGAAAATAACTTTTCTAAAGAATTATATTCTTTTACTTCTCTGAAAATATTTATATCATCTGTAAAAGTGAAAATAGATATATTATAAACCACTTTTCGTTTATCTTTGGCTAATTTTGTTTTAATCTCTTCATATAAAGATAATATAAAGTTTAACAGACTTTCACTTTCATATTTTGCACCTCGGATTTTCAGTTTAAAATTATTCCATAATTCATTTTCAACTTGTGATATTTCTTCGCTGATAATATAGAACCTACTTAGTTTTTTTAAATTATTGTCAAATAGTAGAAAATAATTGGTTATATCATCATTTTTTGAAAAATAAAGGGCTTTGCTGGAAAATAAAGAAACAAATGCATATTTTTCGGAAATAACAGGTTTCAATTTCAGCATAGATGAGAAATTATCACCTTTTCCTTTACTCATAAGGAATGGATAATCTAAACCAGATGTATTACTTTTGAGTTTAATCTGTTCTCCTGAGAAATCACAAATGCGTTTTTTTGTTTCTTTTATGAAGTTTTCTCCAAAATCAGTCCCTATATTGTAAAGTGGTGGGTGATGTAGAAAACCGACATCAATAAGTTTATGGTTTTCTTTTAATTTATTTAAGGCTACAACCTGCTCATCTGTAAGAATCATATCTTTTGTCTTAGCTTTCCTCTCATCCTTGGGAAGATAAACTTTACCTTTTGCTATTCCAATAACTCCTTTAAAAAAAGGTTTAAGATGCATTTTAAAATCTGTTTTTTGATAAGCCTCAATAGTTTTTCCTTCAGAGAAAAACCAACCATAGTTTTTAGTTTTTCCCAAATAACTTTTAGTTATACTTTTTTTTGCTTCATTCAGAGCATTTATTATTTCATCAATTGAATTATCTGATTTTACTATTAATTTATCTGGTTCTAATTCAATATTATCATAAAACTCTAACATATTTTTGTAAAGCATTACGATTCCATTATCAATCCAAAAATTTCCTGTTTTATAAAATATAATTTCTTTTATCATAATTAATTTTTATTTCCTTAGACCTCTCAAAATTAACAAAAAAGCCCTATCAAAAAACCCCACAAAATTAAAACTCCCTTTTGCCAACCTCCGTCATTGGAAAAATTATTTTTTAAAACACTTAATTTTTTCTTTCAAAAACTTTTTCAATGCAAGTGGTTTGAGTATTTCAATATCTTCGCAAAGCCCGAGAACAAAGCGTCCTATGCC
>JAIOSH010000181.1 GCA_021107685.1 Bacteroidales bacterium
ATAAATTAACAATAATTGGAGCAGTTGCAGTTAGTATTTCGGCAATTCTTTGGGGATTTGATGCTGTGGTATTAACTCCACGGCTATTTAATCTTGATGTGGGATATGTTGTTTTTATTTTACACCTTATTCCGTTTATTCTGATGAATATTTTCCTATATAAGGAATATAAATATTTAAAAAAGTTTTCTTTATCTGATGTTATAATACTCTTTATAGTTGCGCTTTTAGGAGGAGCTATTGGGACAATTGCTATTGTAAAAGCAATATTCCTGGTAAATTTTAAGCATTTAACAATTGTTGTTCTTTTACAAAAGTTGCAACCTGTGTTTGCTATAATACTGGCAACATTACTTTTAAAAGAGAAATTAAAAAATAATTACCTACTCTGGGCATCAATTGCTATAATTGGAGGATATTTTCTCACTTTTGGTTTTCATCTGCCTGATTTTGATACAGGTTCAAACACTGTTTATGCGGCATTGTTAGCCCTTGTGGCAGCATTTTCTTTTGGAAGTTCAACAGTATTCAGTAAGAAAGTGCTTTTGAAATATTCTTTTCATACTGCAACATTTTATCGTTTCGGATTTACTGCTATCATAATGTTTATTTATGTTCTTATAACTTCAAAATTGGGAGAGTTTTCAAATACAACTTCTATGAATTGGTTATTCTTCTTGATAATTGCCTTTACAACCGGTTCTGGAGCGATATTTTTATTTTATTTCGGACTGACCAAAATACCTGTTGTTATTGCCACAATTTGTGAACTGTTCTTTCCTGTTTCAGCTATATTATTTGATTATTTTTTTAATGATAGTAAATTATCGGTTATTCAATGGATTGCAGCAATAATTATGATAGGTGCAATAATAAATCTGAATAGGAAAAAATAATAACCAAAGTATGCAAGTATTTCTTTTTTCTTTATTCGATATACTGTAAAGTATGGATTGCATTTAATCCTGAAATGCCTCTTTAAATTCCTGCTCAAAACGTTCATTAATGGAATCACAACCATATTCAAAAATCCGGTTGTTATTATCAATATTTGTATGTGTAAATTGGTGTTTTTCAAAATTAATTTTTGTTGGCAATAATGATAGTGCTTCCATTCTGATGTCATCCATGTCGGATTTTTCTTTTATGCCAAATTTTTTCAAAATATCAATAATTTGCTGATATGACAAGCGTTCAACTTTTGAATTAAATTGTTTATTAAATTCCTGTATTATTTTTTGTGTATTTGTAAAGCTTCCGCCTGTTTCAAGAGGTAATGAAGCAGGTAATATAAGGTCGGCTTGTTTTGTGGTTTCTGTCATAAAATAATCCTGTACTACAACAAAATCAACAATAGCCAGCCACCCTGCAATCCGTACTTTGTTCTTTGCACACCCCAAAGGGTCTTCTCCAAAAATGAAAATGTTCTTTAAAATTCCTTTTTCAAGAGAATCATACTGGCTTACATTTATTGCGTCCGGCAATTCCCTGACTTTCCATTTTTTCTTTATTTTAGTTACATAATCCTTATCATCAATAGCCTGCGATCCAATTCCAAGAGTAGGACAAATACCCATATCAAACAATCCCTGCGAATTATTTTTTTCTTTTAATGAAATTAAGCCATTAGAAGTTTTACCGAGTTTTCCGGTTATCATTGCCAGATTAAATAATTCAACACAGGTATTTGAAGATAGTTCTTTTTCGGAAAATACAATAATTGCATTTAATTGCTTATTGTATTCTTTTGCAAATTCCACAACCTTATCCATATATGGAACACCGGATTTTTCAACAAGTTCAACAAAATTTTCTTTCAGTAAGTTCTTTTTGTATTCTTCAAAACCCTGGCAATTATCTTTAATGAACATTCCGTTTTGGAAATTATTAGCAACAAGGTAATAATTAACTGCTTTAATAAAATGATAATAGGATTTTATTTCAAGCGTTTCATCAACCTTATGCTTCATAGTGCTGTCATTACGAACAGTTACAAGTTCAACAGGGATATTATGTATAAATCTTGCATTATTAATCGTAAATCCTGCCACAGCATTATCTTCATTGATTTCAGAACCTATCAGATATATTTTACTTGCGTCCTCAATTTGTTCAAAAGGCACATTAGCTTTTGAATTATTTATATACCCCTTGCCACGGTTCAGATAATGGAAGCTTGTAACATTATTTGTTTTCACACCTGCTCTTGCCAGCTTTTGAATCAGATACATTTCCTCATTTGTAAGTCGGGCACCGACAAAAAATACATTATCATCAGGTTCAACAGATTTAATTCTTTCGGTAATAATACCATAAGCTTTTTCAAAACTTATTTCCTCAAATCTGCCGTTAATTTTCAGCAATGGTTTAGTAATTCTTGAATTATCATTCAGATATTGATAACCGAATTTTGGATATTTACATAAATTACCATCTTTATTAATTAGTCCATCCTGTCCTGTAACCTTCATCACAAATTGGTTTTTGTGATTAATTGTAATTTTACATCCGACAGAACAATAATTACAAATAGTATCAATTTGGTTTAATTTTATGGGACCTGGTTTGAACAGCACATTTTCGGTAATTGCTCCTGTTGGGCAGGTTGAGATACATAATCCACATGATTCGCATGTAGTATCCTGTAATGAATTCCCCATACTCGGAGCCACGTAAGAATCGAATCCGCGGTTTACTAATCCTAAAGCATCAGCACCTACAACTTCGCGGCAAATCCTGATACATCTTGCACACAGGATACATTTATTATTATCAATTTCAATATACGGATGTCTGAAATCAACCTGATACTCTTTATACTCACCGTTTAGCCTGTTTTGTTCAACATTATATTCTGATGAATATCTTTTCAGATCACAGGTAAATATTTCAGTACAGCCACATTCAAGGCAACGTTGAGCTTCATGTTTTGCAATATCTTCGCTTGCATAACCCAATTCTACTTCTTTGAAATTCGACCTGTAGGAAGGATCAATGGTTGGCATTTCTTCACGTTTCTGCTCAGTAAAGAGTTCTTTATAATCTTCGGTTACCTGTGTTTTAAAATTATCTTTTTTACTTATGAATTCTTTTCTATGAGGTTCAATTGGTAAGCCGGTTAAATATTGGTTGCAGCTTCTTGAAGCAATTTTTGCCTGTGCAATAGCTTCAATTAGGGTAGCAGGACCTGAAACACCATCACCTGCAGCAAACATATTTCTAATACCGGTCTGTAATGTTTTGGGATTTGCATCAATATCACCCCATCTGTTTAGTTTTAATTCGCCTTCATCACTTACTAAATTTATTTCATCAAGAAAGTTAACAATGGTTTTCTGTCCGATTGCTGCCAGGATGTAATCTACTTTCAGTTCAAATTCCGAGCCTTCAATAGGAACGGGTCTTCTCCTGCCGGAAGCATCGGGTTCGCCTAATTTCATTTTCAGACATGTTATTGATTTTACCTTTCCATCCTTGTCTTTATTTATTTTTGACGGGTTTGTCAACAACATATATTCAACACCTTCAAGTTTTGATTCGTGAATTTCAATAGGATTGGCAGGCATTTCTTTTTCAGTTCTACGATATATCACATAAACATCATCGGCTCCGCAACGTTTGGCTGTACGGCAACAGTCCATTGCAGTATTTCCACCACCAACAACAGCAACTTTTTTACCTTTAAAATTATATTTCTGACCTGTCATCTCCATATTTTTCAGAAAATAAATACCAGGATCAACATTTTCGGCATCATCACCTTCACAACCAATCAAAGTGCCTTTTTGGGAACCTATTGTTAAAATTACAGCATCATATTTTTTTTGAAGGTCTTTATATTTTAAATTTTCTCCTAACTTTTTATTATAAAAGATTTTAACACCTATATCAGTAATATTATCAACTTCTTTTTGAAGAAGGTTATTAGGCAGGCGATATTCAGGGATTCCATACCTGAGCCATCCACCTGCTTTAGGGCTTGCTTCGTAAATATCAACCTGATGTCCTTCTTTTTGCAGGAAAAATCCTGCTGACAATCCTCCGGGTCCGGCACCAATAACAGCAATTTTTTTATCTGTAGATTTTTTAATTTTGGGGATATATTTATTTATGGATTCAATATCATAGTCAGCAGCAAAGCGTTTCATATAGTCAATTCCAACTGCAGCCCCCTCATTTAATAAATTTCTTCTGCAAGCTGCTTCGCAAGGACGAACGCAGACTCTTCCGCAAATAGCAGGCAATGGGTTGGTTTCTTTTATCAGGGCAACTGCTTCATTATACTCTCCTTTATCAATCAGCGAGATATAACCCTGCACATCAATTCCTGCTGGACAAGCCAGAGTACAAGGTCCTAAACAATCTGCATAATGATTGCTCAAAAGAAGGTCTAATGCTGTTTTTCTGGCTTTTATCACTCTCTCATTATGTGTTTCAATTTTCATCCCTTCAGCAACCTTTGTGGAACATGATGGTTGTAATCCTCTCATACCCTCAACCTCAACAACACAAACATAACACGAAGTATATGGTTTAATTCTCGGGTCATTACAAAGAGTAGGAATTTCAATATTATTTCGTTTGGCAAGGTCTAATATTGTTTCATCTCTGTAAGCCTGTGTTATTTCGCCATTTAATTTTACATTTATTCTTTCGCTCATTTTAATTTAAATTTTGATTAAGAAATTTTGATAGCGTCAAACTTACACTTTGTGTAACATGTTCCGCATTTAATACAATCGTCCTGTCGTATAAAATGAACTTCTTTTCTTGCTCCGTCAATAGCATCAGTAGGACAATTTTTTGCACAAACCGTACAACCTGTACATTTATCAGGGTCAACCTCATAAGTTAATAAAGCTTTACAAACCTTTGCAGGACATTTTTTATCCTTGATATGAGCTTCATATTCATCTCTAAAATATCGAATAGTTGTTAAAACAGGATTTGGAGCAGTTTGTCCTAAACCACAAAGCGAGTTGTCTTTTATTTGGTATGATAATTCTTCAAGTTTTTCAATATCACCTTCTTCTCCTTTTCCTTCGGTAATCCTTGTAAGGATTTCCAGCATTCGTTTGGTTCCGATACGGCAGAATGTACATTTGCCACAAGATTCTTTTTGTGTAAAATCAAGAAAAAACTTCGCTACATCAATCATACAGGTTGTTTCATCCATTACCACCATACCACCCGAACCCATGATTGCTCCTGTAGCATTTACAGAATCATAATCAACGATAGTATCTACAAGATGTTCAGGGATACAACCGCCGGAGGGACCACCCATTTGCACAGCTTTGAATTTTTTATCATCTTGTATTCCACCTCCAAGTTTAAAGATTACATCGCGAATACTCATTCCCATAGGTACTTCAACCAGTCCCGAGCGTTTAATTTTTCCTGCTAAGGCAAACACTTTTGTTCCTTTACTTTTTTCAGTTCCGTATTTGGCATACTCTTCAGCTCCGTGTAATAAAATCCATGGGATATTGGCAAGTGTTTCAACATTGTTGATATTTGTTGGGTTTTGCCATAGTCCTGATTCAGCAGGGAATGGAGGACGTTTTCTGGGCATACCTCTTTCACCTTCAACCGAAGCTATCAAAGCTGTTTCTTCGCCACAAACAAAGGCGCCGGCACCTTCTTTTATATAAATATCAAAATTAAAACCATTAATACCTAAAATATTTTTACCTAAATAACCATTTTTTCTTGCCTGTTCAATAGCGATATTCAATCGTTTGATAGCAAGGGGATATTCGGCACGGCAATAAATCACACCACCTGTAGCTTCAATGGCATAAGCTCCTATAATCATTCCTTCAAGAACTGCATGAGGGTCACCTTCAAGAACCGAGCGGTCCATAAAAGCACCAGGGTCGCCTTCATCCGCATTACAAATAATAAATTTTTCAGCGGCTTTATTATTGTTTGCAAACTTCCATTTCAAACCTGTTGGGAAACCTCCGCCACCTCTTCCTCTTATTCCCGAATTAATCACTGTTTGAATAACATCTAACCTTGACATTCTTTGCCCTGCTATTTTCCTGATTGCCCGATAACCTCCTCTATCCTCATATTCTTCAATTTTTTCAGGATCAATATATCCGCAGTCTCTCAAGGCAATTTTCACCTGATCTTCGGTAAAATCTTTATCAGATGTTTCAAATAAATCGGTATGAACCACATAATTTTTTATAGGATCATCTTGTATTACGTGTTTTTCAATAATTTCAACTGCCTTTTTTTCATTTATTTCGCCATACAGATATGAACCGTTCTTGTCAATAATTTCAACTAATGGTTCCCTGTAACACATGCCGATACAACTGGTTCTTTTAAGTTCAAATTTTAATTTATCAGCTTCTTTTAAAGCTTTTATTTTCTCATATACTTTATTTGCCCCGGCAGCAATCCCGCAACTTCCAAGTCCGACAATTACTTTTGTATTTTTCATTATTAATTACTTTCTTTAATTTTTACGTTTTTAATGATTTTTACTGCCTGTCCACCGGTAAGTTTTCCATGAGTATCATTATCAATCATCATAACCGGGGCGAGAGAACAACACCCTAAGCAAGCAACCGATTCGAGTGTAAACATACCATCTTCGGTAGTTTCACCATCATTAACTTTTAGTGATTCCTTTAGTGCATCTGTAATGGCATTTGCATTTTGCACATGACAGGCAGTACCATGACAAACTTTTATAATATGTTTGCCAACAGGATTTAATCTAAATTGGGCATAAAATGTGACAACACCATACATATCGCTAAGTTCCAGACCAAGTTCCGATGATAATTTTTCAAAGGCTTCGTAGGGTATATAACCAAAAATATCTTGTGTGCCTTGTAAAAGCGGGATAAGGTTGCCTTTTTTGTCTTTATATTTTTCTATTAAAGGATTTAATAAATTTATATCAACCTGTTCCTGTTCTTCCGTGATTTTCTTAGTACTAACTCTTTTAATTCGCATATTCTTAAAATATTTAATTTAGAGGGCGTAAAATTATAAAATGTTTATTGATAAGTTTAAAAAAAATTTGTAATTATTCAGGTTATAAAAATTTTATAGCTAATCAGTATTAAATTAACAATGAGAACTTTTTAACAAATATTATTATTGAAATAGGAAATAGGGGAAATATACCCTTATACCTTTATACCTTTATTTCCCTATACCATTTTTTTAAAATCTATCATCAAAGCCGTAGAATAGGAATTGATTAATAAACTGATTAGTTACGATTTATTTATACCATCAATAAAGTTATCAACACATTTTTTAATATCAAAATGGTAGCCTCCTTCTAAAACAGCAAACACATTTTTAAATAATTTACCTAATCTGTAACCACATTCGTAATAAGCATTCAAAGAATAATTCAGGCTTAGTAGCCTGTCGTTTTCATAGGCATCTAAACCCACTGAAACACCAACAACATCGGGTTTAAATTCTTTTGCTTTTTCGATTGCAGTATCTACTGCATTTAGAAATTCTTTATCACCGTCTCCTGCTGATAATGGAAAATTCATAGTATAACCGACCCCTTCTTTTACTCCAGTTTCGTCGGTAGTTCCTGTCCATGGATAAGTATATTGCTGATGAATAGAGCAATATAATACTTTATCCGTATCATAGAAAATTGATTGAGTGCCGTCGCCATGATGGCCGTCAATGTCAAGTATAAACACTTTTTTGCCTTCAATTATTAATTTTTGAGTTGCAATAGCCAAATTGTTGAACAAACAAAAGCCATCTGCTTTTTCGCGTTTTGCATGATGACCGGGTGGTCGCACTACTGCAAAGTCATTTTGTTCGGAAGCTAAAACAGTTAAACCGACAGCTATACAAGCTGCTTCATAGCTGTCTGGTGATAAATTAACTTCTGCAAGTACACTATGGTTATTACATGCTTCTTTAACCGACCTGATATACCTTTCGGTATGTACAAGCGGAATATATTTTTCTCCATTGATTTCAGTTTCATCGCATTGATCAACAAAGTCTTTTAAACGATAATTTCCTTCAGCATAACTTTCATGGTTATGGTTCAGAAATTTTTTATTAAATAAAATTTTCATATTCGTATGATATTGAATTATAAATATTGTTTTTGCAAAAAATAAAGCACTTACTTCTATTTCATAACAAAAATAAATAAATTTTTTAAAAAATGTAATGCCAAAATACAATATTGAACTACAAAGGAGGTTATATAATTGAAATTTTGTTAATAAAATATTGATAATAATTTTTTTATTAAAATAATTTTATTATATTTGTGCAACTTTTAGAATTTTTACAACTGATTGATAGTCAAGTGTGTATATAAATAAAATACGATATGAGGCAGTTAAAAATAACTAAGTCGATTACAAACAGAGAAACAGCTTCCCTTGATAAATATCTTCAGGATATAGGAAAGGAAGAATTAATTACTGCTGAGCAAGAAGTTCTATTGGCGCAAAAGATAAAAACAGGAGATCATATAGCACTGGAGAAACTTACAAAGGCAAATCTGCGTTTTGTTGTTTCTGTTGCAAAACAATACCAGAATCAAGGTTTAACTTTACCGGATCTTATAAATGAAGGGAATTTAGGATTGATAAAAGCAGCTAAGAGATTTGATGAAACAAGAGGATTTAAATTTATTTCTTATGCAGTATGGTGGATACGTCAATCCATATTACAAGCATTAGCTGAACAATCACGTATAATAAGGTTGCCTTTGAACCAAGTTGGTTCATTAAATAAAATTAAAAAGGCTTCATCAAGATTAGAGCAGGAATTTGAAAGAACACCTTCGGCAGATGAAATTGCAGAAAAGTTAGAAGTACCAGGGTATAAAATTAACGCTGCTATGAAAATAACTACACGTTATGTTTCTATGGATGCCCCTTTAGCCCAGAATGAAGAAACAAAATTTCTTGATGTATTCGTAACTGATGATATGCCTGTTACTGATTCCGGCTTGATAAAAGAATCTCTTGCAAAAGAAATTGAACGCTCTCTTGCTACTCTTACAAAAAAAGAAAGAGATGTTGTTAATCTTTATTATGGTATCGGCATGAATCACGGATTAACTTTAGATGAAATTGGTACCAAATTCGATTTAACACGCGAAAGAGTCAGGCAAATCAAAGAAAAAGCTATAAGAAGATTAAAGCATACTTCAAGAAGTAAATTATTAAAAGCATATTTAGGACAATAAATATATTTTTTTCCAATTTTTAGGATTATCATTTTTTTGATAATCCTTTTTTTTTATATATTTGGCACTTAATTATAATAAGAATTTTTTATATAATCATTTAATATTTATATTTATGGAAAACTCTACAAATAAAAGATTAAACAATGAATCTGAAAATCATTTTGAAGATAAACTAAATGAATGGATTAGTGATGAAAAATTAGGATTTGAATTTATCAATGTTTTAGGAAAATTATTTTATGAGAAGTCAATTGAATTGATATTTTTCAGATCACAGTTACTTGACAGAAGTTCAAGTGTTATTCTTTATAGACATTCTTATGCCAAAAATGTTATTGGAAGAACACTAAACATTAAGGATTCACTTATGCTTTCAAAAATTATCATAGAATCCGACATTGCTCCGGCAAGAATTGATATTGGTAAATTAAACAAAGAATGGACAGAAGAAAAGAAAGACTATAATGATGATCCAAAAGCCTTTATCCTTGACAAGCTAAGCTTTGCAATTGGTAAGAAAGTTAAATATGAAAAGCCGGTTGATGTGGTTTTATATGGTTTTGGTCGTATTGGTCGCTTATTATTAAGAGAATTAGTAATTCAGGGTAATGGTACACAACTAAGAGTTAGAGCAGTTGTTACCCGTAAGGTTACTTCCGAAGACATAAAAAAGAGAGCTTCGCTAATAAGACATGATTCTGTACATGGTCCTTTCAGGGGAAATATAATTGAAGATATTGAAAATAAAGCAATATATGCTAACGGACATCTTATAAAAATGTTAGAAGGCTCTAATCCTGAAGATATTGATTATGAGGCTGAAGGAATACATGATGCATTATTAATTGATAATACGGGAATTTTCAGAGACAGAGAAGAATTGGGCAGACATTTAAAAGCAAAAGGAATAAGTAAGGTAATGTTAACTGCTCCGGGCAAAGGGGATATTTCAAATATTGTTTACGGTATAAACCATAAAATATATGATCCTGATAATGATAAAGAAACTATTTTTTCAGCAGCATCATGTACAACCAATGCTATTGTTCCTGTTTTAAGTGTGATTGAGGATAAATTAGGAATAGTTAAAGGACATATAGAAACAATCCATGCTTATACTAATGACCAGAATCTGCTGGATAATTTTCATAAAAAACCCCGAAGGGGTAGATCAGCTCCATTAAATATGGTTATTACATCAACAGGTGCAGGTGCAGCGGCTGCAAAAGTTATTCCAAGCTTAAAAGGAAAATTAACTGCTAATGCCGTTAGAGTGCCTACTCCTAATGTTTCTCTGGCAATCCTTGCTCTTACTGTTGAAAAAGAAACTAATAAGGAAGATGTTGATAAAATATTAAAAAAAGCTGCTTTAGAAGGAGATCTTGTAGAGCAGATACGTTATTCTGCTTCCAATGAATCCGTTTCTTCTGATTTTATCGGAGATTCATGTTCCGGTATTTATGACAGCCCTTCTACACTAGTATCTGCCGATGGAAAAAATATTACCCTGTATGTATGGTATGATAATGAATTTGGATATACTATTCAGGTTATCAGACTTGCAATATATATTACTAATGTAAAACGTTTTTTGTATTATTAAAATTAAATGGCACAAACTAAATATATCTTTGTAATAGGTGGTGTTGCTTCATCTCTCGGAAAAGGGATTATTTCCGCTTCACTTGCAAAACTTCTTCAATCAAGGGGTTTTTCAGTTGCAATTCAAAAATTAGACCCTTATATCAATGTTGATCCCGGAACATTAAACCCTTATGAACATGGTGAATGTTATGTTACAGAAGATGGAGCTGAAACCGACCTGGATTTAGGTCATTACGAGAGATTTTCAAATGTGACTACATC
>JAIOSH010000454.1 GCA_021107685.1 Bacteroidales bacterium
ATAAATTGACTTATTTACTCCCCGATATCCTCGTTCCAAAGTTCAGGCTTGTCCTTGATAAATGCCGCCATCAGTTTGATGCAGGACTCGTCATCAACCAGTTCCACCTCAACACCGCGCGAGCGCAAAAGCTCGATCTCGCCCGCGAAGTTCTTGTTCTCGCCAATCACAACTTTCGGAATTCCGTACAGCAGAATCGCTCCCGCGCACATCGAACAGGGAGAGAGCGTCGTGTAGAGAGTGCATTCCCGGTAGATGCGCGCAGGCTGACGCTTCGCCGATTCCAGCGCATCCATTTCCGCGTGAAACACGACGCTTCCCAACTGAACCCGCCTGTTGTGCCCTCGCCCGATAATCTTCTGCTGATGCACAACCACCGAGCCGATGGGAATGCCGCCCTCGCTTAAGCCTGCTTGCGCTTCCTCGAATGCCGCCCGAAGAAATTTGTTCATTTTTATCGTCACTGATAGTTTTGTAGCCTATGGAACTGTTCCCGTAATAGAATATCCCCCTACGGCTCAACAATTATTTGATACCGTCTTTGTTCCATGTCGCCGCCCCCCATCGCGTTGTCATGATCCCAACTTTGCATACCGGTCATTGAAATTGGAATAGCAACTTCCAGAGTCCAACCCGGTCCCGGCGGAACGGTCATCAAATCAGGATCGGTTGTGCTGTAGATGAAGTAGTCTCCCGGATAGGGAGCATTCCAAAACAGTTTCATGTGCGGTGTCCCGTAGTGAGGCCGCGCTGTCAAATCAAACACACTGTCCTCGCCATACCGAAGAATCCACGCATCTATCGCAAAGACAATAACCGCCACCCGGAAAGGACTGGCTATAAGCAAAAGAGCTTATTGTTACTACTACAAATAATAACACTGATCTTTTTATTAATTTTACCTTTTTCATTTTATTTTCTCCTTATATTATTTTTATTTGTTCATTTTTTTTCCTAATCAATCCAATCACCATCATCTTCATCTGCTCCATTACAAATGCTTTTATCTCCACCATTATTCTGGGCTTTGTTTGTTAAATAAGGGAGATCAGGCCCTGGTCCGGGAAAAGGCCAAGGGGGCCATGGATAGGGCCAATCGGGAGGAAATGGAAATGGATCCCATGGAAGGTGGATTATTCCACTAGCCATGTCATCTGGTCCAAGTGGACCGGAATAAGGACCAGTCCCTGCGGGCAATGGGTAAGGCCATGGATTATTGGACTGATAACCAGAATAATGTATCTTTAGTTCAAATCCGGGGTCGCAGTTACCACCTATTTTTTTACAGGTTGAGCATGTACACCAGTCAGGGGGGGGATGATTGTTTCCCTTCCCAGAACCGCCAGGGAATTCAGAAGGATAGACTCCATACCCACTAGGATCTGTCCATTTATTTGGATTATTTTCAACATAGGCATATAGATTACCTGGAGCACCTGGACCACCTGGGGGAGGAATTAGAATACTACGATAAACTTTGTAACACGCACAACTACCTCCTCCCTCTTCAATCCCCGTACTGCAATCACACCACACTCCGCCTTCTGGTTTTTCAAACAAACTTTCCACCCAACCATTTCCATGATCCTCCTTAATCCATTCACCATCTGAGTCTTTCCCAAAAATTAAGGTACCTAGTCCAAGTGGATCATTAAATATAGTTGGATTATTCCCAAAATAAGCATACATATTCGGTCCGTCTATCATCCCCAATGGATCTTTTGTTGTAAACCTGCCCACTTCAGGGTCATACATCCTTGCCCTGTTGTAATATAAATCTGTTTCAGTATCCAATATTCTGCCGGCATAGCCATATTCATGAGGGGCTGCATACAGATGATTGCCATACGCGTCATACTCAATTTCAGCAATGCTATTGCCAAAAATATCAACTTCAGCCCTTACACTTCCGAGAGCATCAAATGCCTGGAAAGTAATTGAGCTTCCGTCATTATATCCCAAAGTTTCGTCAATTACATAAGGGTTCTGATAATAATTATATAATGTATTTCCAAGTGAATTGAATTTCATCAGCCTGTCCCATCTGTCGTAGATATAATACTCAGTTCCGCCTGTGGTTGTTTTAGTTAGTCTTTTTCCATTTGGAGAAATAATATAGTCGATTTCACTCAGATCCGGCAGGGTAACATTTATTAGCTTATTATCAATGTTATATTCATATTCATATATTTCCCCTGTTACTTAATCTTCTTTCCGGTTAAGATTTCCATTATCATCATACAGGTAATTTACCTGGCCTGTTATGTGTAATGCGGTTACCAGCTTATTGTCATCATCATATACATAAGCCCTCTGATCGCCAATAACACCACCGGTTAGCCTGTTTCCTGCGCCATCATAAGTAAAACTTGAATTGTACATGCTGTTGTTTTCAGACAATAATTCATTTTTAGCATTATACGTATAAGCTGTGGCAGCACCGTTAATTGTCATAGAGAGGCGATTGCCGGTATTATCATAGGTATAATAGATCTCTGGGGCATCTATATCGGTACGTAAAATAGACGTTAATTTGTTTGCGTTATCATAACTATAATTGATCAAACCGCCAAACGGATATTCAACTTCTGTTCTTCTTCCGGCGTTATCATACGAAAATCCGAACACGCCTGCACCCGGGTAATTAATTGAGCCAAGCCTGTTCATCTGATTATATGTGTAGGTTGTTATCTCAGCATCAGGGTTGGTCATAGATATTATATTGCTATTGCCATCATACAAATAAGATATTGTTTTTGTAAAAGAACCATAATCAACGCTGACATTTGAAATACGATTGAGGTCATTGTAACTATAATTGAATATGCCATTTGTTCCGCCGTTAATATTTTCAACATTACCAACCGCATCATAATTATAATGAATAACATCCTGGATAATCCCTAAATCATCTTTGTATACTTTGAAAAACATCCTGTTTAAACCATTATAGTAAATTGATATAGTATTGCCAACCGGGTCGGTAGTTTTTGAGAGATTACCAACGGCATCATACTCATATCCTGTTATATAGCCCATTTCGGTTTCAATTTCCACAAGCCTGTTCAACACATTATATTGATAATTTGTAGCATGTGAATTAGCATCAGTTATCGTTAAAAGATTACCAACATAATCGTAAGAATATAGTTCCGAATTTCCAAGCGGGTCGGTAGTGCCGGTCAACCGGCAGCAGTTGTATGAATATGTCGTTGTATTCCCGTTTGCATCGGTTCCTGAAATTTTGTTCCCCACAGGATCGTAGGAGTAAGTGCTGATATGGCCCATTGCGTCTGTTATATTAACCAGCCTGTTCAATTCATCGTAGGAATAGGTTGTTATATTGCCGTTTTTATCTGTTGCAGTAATTTTGTTTCCCACAGGGTCATAAGAATAAGAACTGTTATGGCTCAGGGCATCTGTTATATCAATCAGCCTGTTAAGTGCGTTGTATGAATAAGTTGTCGTATTGCTATTAGCATCGGTTTCAGAAATCCTGTTCCCCACCGGGTCATAAGAATAAGTGTTGATATAACCCAGGGCATCTGTAATACCAATTAGTCTGTTCAGGGTATTGTATGAATAAGTTGTCGTATTGCTATTAGCATCGGTTTCTGAAATTTTGTTGCCCAACGGATCGTATGAGTAAGTGGTGATCCAACTCATTGCGTCTGTTATATTGATCAGCCTGTTCAAAGGATCGTAGGAATAGGTTGTTGTGTAGCCGTTAGCATCGGTTTCTGAAATCCTGTTCCCTACAGGATCATAAGAGTAAGTGGTGATATAACTCAGGGCATCTGTTATATCAATCAACCTGTTCAATTCATCGTAGGAATAGGTTGTTATATTGCCATTGGCATCGGTTTCAGAGATCCTGTTCCCCACAGGGTCGTAAGAGTAATCGCTGATATATCCCTGTGCATCGGTTTTTTTGATCAGCCTGTTCAAAGGGTCATACTCATAAGATGTTATGCTGCCATTAGCATCGGTTTCAGAAATCCTGTTCCCGACAGGATCATAAGAGTAAGTTGTAATATAACCCATTGCATCTGTTATATTGATCAGCCTGTTCAAAGGGTCATATTCATAAGATGTTGTGTAGCCGTTAGCATTGGTTTCTGAAATCCTGTTCCCGACAGGATCGTATGAGTAAGTTGTAATATAACCCATTGCATCTGTTATATTGATCAGCCTGTTCAAAGGGTCATACTCATAAGATGTTGTGTAGCCATTAGCATTGGTTCCTGAAATCCTGTTCCCGACAGGATCGTATGAGTAAGTTGTGATATAACCCATTGCATCTGTTATATTGATCAGCCTGTTCAAAGGGTCATACTCATAAGATGTTGTGTAGCCGTTAGCATCGGTTTCAGAAATCCTGTTCCCCACCGGGTCATAAGAATAAGTGCTTGTATAAGCTGCTGCATCAGTAATGGTTATTAAGTCTCCATTAGAATTATAGGAATATGTGGTTGTATTACTATTAGCATCTGTTTGGGTTAATATGTTGCCATAAGAATCATAAGTAAAAGTGGTTGTATTTCCTGGCTTGTGTACTTTTGTTAAGTTTCCGAAACTATCGTAAGTATAGGTTGTTATATTCCCGATTTTATCAATAAAACTTGTAATCAGGTTGAAAACCGGTTCGTAAGTATAGATATTGGGATTATTAAAAGGATCGGTTTCACTAAGTTTGTTTCCCATCGGATCATAAGTGTAAGTATAAATATTTGTGTTTTGATCGGTTAAACTGATAATATTATTATTACTGTCCCACGTATAATAAATGGAATTTCCATCAGGATTTTGGATCCTTGTAATCCTTTCACTTAAATCAAAATAATAAAGTGTTGCCTGGTTGCCTGCATTTGCAGTATCTGTTACGGTTGTGATAAGATTGACAGTATCATAAGTAACTGTTTTTTTTGCAAAAACAGCAGGGCATTCAATCAACTCTACCGCTTTATTTTCATTATATGAAATTGAGATAGAATTTCCATTTGCATTAGTAATTCCAGTCATGTTGTACCACATGCCATATTGGTAATTAGTCTCATTTCCCATTGGGCCGGTTACCTTTACCATATTTCCCCATACATCATAATCATAAGTAAAAATCCTTGTGGGTGAAGCGTTTTGGTCGGTGATACTTGATACGGTTCCGTCAGGATTATAGTCAAATTCGACCTGTCTTCCACTTGGATCAGTGATGGTTATCAGTTCACTGCCAATATAGTTTAAGCTTATGGTATTATCATTTCTGTCTTTAATTGAAGTTAATTTTTTATGTACCCAATTATCAAAATAGTATTTTTTTCCATGTTTTGTGGTAAGCAGGTATTTATTAGTCTGATATTCTATTAGTACATTATACACTCCAACCGGAGGGTTCCAGGATGAGCCATTCCAGGTATATTCATCTTTATCACCATCACCGAGTTCAATAATAAACGATGTACCGTCAATGGAGTACTCCATGCCGTAACTAAAAGACCATCCCTGGCCAAAGCCCCAGTTCCGTGCGGTTCTGCCACTGTTATACGAAAAAATAATGTTAATGGAAAGGCCTTGTCCGGGAATAAACAGGTCTGTTCGTTCATAAAATAAATTGCCTGTATAAGTATTTACATTTGTACCATACAGGCCGGGCACATTTGGTTTTGTAATTGATAAGGCAAAACTGCTTATCGTCAATCCGGAAATTAAAACCGAAGTGAGAAAAATTGATTTAATAAAATTTAAAAAGCCTGGGGGTAGATTTTTTTTCTTCATAATTCTTATTTTTTATAAAATAATCGAATTAAATTTAATTATAATATTGATTAAGATAAATATTCCGTTTGCTTATTAGAAAATTTTACACATAAAAAACGTCAAATATATCATTTTTTTTTGCGTATGTCAAGTTTTTTTAAAAATTGATTTCCTGAAAAGCTGTGATTATTCTGACAAGCAATATAATGATTTGTTGAGCCTGTTAGTGTTGTATAGCCATTGTTCCAAGTCCCGTTATTGGTAATATCACCACCAATATTTAGGTAAAATAGGTTAACATGATTTGAAATTGTACCATGGTTAACAACATTAGCCGTAACATTAAGGGTGTAGCTATAATAATTGTTGTAAAGGGACCCACTTGCATTTATGGTTAAATTGTGACAAGAGCCGTTTGAAGAATAGATTGGACCATTAATAATTACATCATTTCCTGCGCCCGGTACCACTCCTCCAATCCATGCCCATGTGCTGTCTCATGGACCTCCGGCTGATGTTGAATGAATTTGAGCATTGCTTGAAAGGGCAAATGCCGATAAGAATATAGCTATGCCCAAAACGATTGTAACGAATGAATTTTTCATAATTTTAAATTGTAAATGTTTAATTAATAGAATACTTCTGAAAAACAAAAATATACAAATTATTACATATAAAAATGACTTAATACAAATAAGGTTATGAAAAATGTAAATTCGGTTTTAAATCATCTCCAAAAGTTTTAGGAAACTATCTTTTTTACGACGGGCAACCGGCAGTTCTGAATTGTCTTTCATTACCACAGCACCACCTTCAATTTTGCTGTAATGATCAATGTATTTTAAATTGATTAAATGGGATTGGTGGATACGGTAAAATCCATAACCATCAAACATATTTTCAAATTCTTTAAGATTTTTTGATACCAGAATTTTATTACCATTTAAAAGGTGAAATTGAGTATAACCTGCATCCGATTCGCATCTTATAATATCATTTGTATTTACAATGTAGATATTTTCTGCAGTTTTAAGTACGAGTTTTTTATTTTCAGATGCTGAGTTTTCCAGATTAGCAAATAATGCATTAAGTTTTAAATTGATATTTTCCTGTTCAACAAGGTGATGTGCTTTATTAATAGCGTCAAATAATTTTTTAGGGTCAACCGGTTTGAGAATATAATCAATTGCAGAAAACTCAAATGCCTGCACTGCATATTCTTCATAAGCAGTTATAAAGATAATCTTAAAATTTATGTTGTCTAATTTTTTCAGAAGATCAAAACCCGTCCCGTCAGGCATATTAATATCTAACAGTACAAGATCAGGTTTATATGTAGAAATGGCAGTGATACCTGTAGCTACATTTTTTGCTTCAGCAACAAGGCTTATATTTTGTGGGCTGAATTTCAGTATGTCAGCAATACTTTTCCTTGTCCTGGCTTCATCATCTATAATAATTATCTTCATCTGTTTATTTTTTGTAGTTAACACATTTTTAGTTGATTGGATCTTTAAAAACTCAAGATATAGAAATTGGAAAATAAAATTTGGTTTCTTTCGAATTTCAAATTTCAAAATTAACCTAAAGTTCCCGATAAGGAATGATAAATTTTACTTTTGTTCCTCTTACTTTTCCATCCAAATCTTTTATATCATCAATTTCCATTATGTATTGTTTTTTCTTCCGTCCCTTATTGAATACACCTATCCTTTCATTTGCAATTACTGTCGCCAGTGAAGTATGACTTTTGGTTTTTTCACTTTCTATCTTTTTTGAGGCTTTTATACCTATTCCATTATCCTCAATAATTAGCAAAACAGACTTTATTTCTGTCATCAGCGTTAAGTTTACTGATATAAATCCCCGTCCTTTCAGGTGTTTGATACCATGTTCAATTGCGTTTTCAATAAAGGGTTGTGCCAGCATTGGTGGAATTTGAATCTGATCGGGCTGAATCAATGGGTCAATATCAAGACTGTAATCAAATTTATTATCATACCTGAGCTGTTGCAAATCAAGATAATTTTGCAGGGTTTTAACCTCTTTTTCAATGGTGATAAATTCTTTTCTCGAATTATATAGTATTGACCTGATTAATTCTGCAAAGCGAGAAAGATAGGAACCAGCCTCAATAGGATTATTTTCAAAAATAAAACTTTGGATTGAACTCAATGAATTGAAAATAAAGTGAGGATTCATCTGCGAACGCAATAATTTTTGCTCAAGCAATTGAAACTGATTTTTTTCTATTATTTTCTTTTCCCTGTATTTAATAATGAATATGATGATAAGGGATAGAAAAAGTATCTCCAGAATTATGAACCAGGTTGTTTTCCAAAATGGCGGTTTTAAGATGAGATCAATGAAAATCCCATTCTCATTCCATGTTCCGTCAGGGTTTGAAGCTTTTAATCTGAATCTGTAATTGCCCGGATCAATATTTGTATATTTTGCAGTTCGACTAATTGCATCTGTATAAATCCAATCTTTGTCAGCATTTACAAGTTTATAGGCATATTGAATATGTTCAGGATTTGAGAAGTCAAGGGCAGTGTATTCAAAGGAAAAATAATTTTCATTATATTTAAGTTCAATGGGTTTGGAGTTAGTCGTATCAATATCTTTTTGCTCGTCAAACACGCTGAATGAGGTAATTGCCAATTGAGGTGGCTCTTTGTTGACGAAAAACTTTGTTGGACAGAAAACATTTATGCCGTATTTTCCACCAAACACAAGCTCCCCCGATTTTAACTTGCAAGCAGCATTTGTAAACTCATTATCCTGGAGTCCGTCTTTTTCATAATAATTTTTAAAAGTTTCATTTGCAGGATCAAATACACTCAATCCGTTTAAAGTGGCAATCCATAGCCTTCCCTGGTGATCTTCCTGAATACTCATCACTCCATTATCAGTTAGACCTTCGTTTTTAGTATAATGAGTGAATGAAGCAGAATCCTGATCGTATTTATTTAATCCATAGCCTCCAATCCAAATTGTTCCGGCTTTATCAACGTAAATACAATTAACAAGTTCACCCCAAAACGAATCATCATCATTCAAATTACTATTGAATTGCCTGACTTTCTCAGTAAGCGGATCAAGTTGGTTTAAACCATTATTAGTGGTTCCAACCCATATTTTTCCATTCTTGTCTTCTGCAATACATTTAATCAAGTGTGAGGATAAATAGTTTTTTTCATCTATAATTAAAGCTTCAAATTTTTCTGTACTTATATTAAATTCGCAAAGTCCTTTTTCTGTTCCTACCCATAATTGATCGGGAGGAACAAAAGCCATTGACCAAATAGTGTCGCTGATTAATCCCTGATGTGATTTTTCTGAATATTGTTGAATCACTTCGTCTTCCTTAATCCTGAACAAGCCTTTTAAGGTTCCTACCCAAGTATTTCCGTCCTTATCAACAACTTTACTTGTAATAGTATCTATTTTATATTCTGATTTTAGAACAGGTATTTCTATGTTGAAATTGTTTGGATAAAAAACCGGCAAATTATTTACAGGTACAATGGAAATATAAGGTTTGTTTTGTTTATGATAAACCCCTTTGTTGGTTTCAAACCAAATGTTACTATTGCCATCATTACAAATTTCAAGTATCTGATTAAAATCATAAGATGAATAATTATCTTTAAGATGGCATGAGATTTTTTTAGTTTTCGGATTTAAAGCAAAAAATATCAACTGATTTTGTAATCCAATCCAAATATTGTCGCCATCAAACGTCAGATTTTTTACCGGACCAGGGGGAATATTATGTTTTAGTTGATAGGTTTTATCTTTGTAAGTTCCCATTTTTTTGTCAAATTGATATAATCCCTGGGATCCCCACATTCCAATCCAAAAATTCCCCTTACTATCCTCATAAATATCATTATACCAATCCGCTTTCAATGAATTACTCAAAAAGGAATATGATTTAACATCATGGGTTTCTGGATTTATAATATTAAATCCTCTCCCTGACCATTGCCCGGCCCAGACATCTCCATCAAAATCCTGCATTAATACTGAAATCCTGTTTGAATTTAATTTGTTTTTGCCCTTCTTATAGTTATTATAGTTATCGGTTTTAATGAAATGCTCATTCATGCAATCAATCCCAGCATTGTCAGTCCCAATCCAGATTTCTCCTGAAGTGAGTTGCAACAGTGATGTAATATTTGATGAAACCGGTGTACGTTCATCTCCCGTAATGTGATAAATATGCCTGAATTTATTTTTCGAAGGACTGAAAATACTTACCCCCTCTATTGTCCCGATCCAAACATTTTGAGCATCATCAATGTATATTTTATTCACATGATCATGGATCAGAGAATGGGGATTATTGTCATCCTTATTTATGAAAGTAAAAGAATGATCCAATAAATTATAAACATATATTCCTGCTCCTGTACCGAACCAAAGCTTTTTATTTTTGTCTTCAACAATACTAAATGTGGATGTGGAAAAAATTTTAGTGAATATTTCTGTTTTGGTATTTAATGTATAAAGTCCATCAATACCTGCCAGCCACATATTATCCTGTGAATCATGAAAATATGCGGAAACATCATTTTCACGTTTTTTGGTGGAATTATTCTCATCCCATTGATATTGATAAAATTGCTCGGTTTCCGTATCAAACCTGTAAATCCCCATAAACCGGCCTCCGAGCCATAAAATATCATTTTTATCTTTATACAAGTCATGATAGAAATATGTATTCACCATAGTAGGTGGTTTGTGGTGATATGTTGATGATGATTTAAGGAGATAATGATACTTTATTAAATCACCCTTTGCAGTTTCTATCCATAAAATATTATTTTCATCAGGCAGGATGGCTCTGATATATTCGTTTATCTCAACCAAAACACCTTGATCGTTTTTGCGAGTAACAGTTTCAAATGAATCATTATTTCTATTGTATCTATTGAGTCCCTTCCGCGTTCCTATCCACAAGTTTCCCTCTGAATCTTCTTTCAGACAAGTAACAAGATTATCTGCGATTGAAACAGAATCTTCGGTCAAGTGTTTATATTGCTTTATTTTGTAACCATCGTAACGATTAAGTCCATCAATAGTTGCAATCCATAAGAAGCCATATTTGTC
>JAIOSH010000075.1 GCA_021107685.1 Bacteroidales bacterium
ATATATAAAATATATGAATTACATAGAATTAGAATGTAAAATTATACCTGAATTTCCAGGAAAAGAAATAATAACAGCCCAATTAGCAGATATTGGTTTTGAAAGTTTTGTGGAAAGCGATAATGCAATATTTGCATATATTCCGGAAAATAATTTTAATGAGAATGAAATTTTAAAGCTTCCTGTTTTGAATTCCGAACATTTTAAAATATCAATAAATCATAAATTAATTAAGGAACAAAACTGGAACAAAGCTTGGGAAAGCAATTATGAGCCGGTTCTTATTGCAGGTAAATGTTTTATAAGAGCACCTTTTCATCCCCCTAATAAAAATTCAGAATATGAAATAATTATTGAGCCTCAGATGTCATTTGGAACAGCTCATCACGAAACAACATCATTAATGATTGAAATGATGATGAATGAAAGCCTGAAACAAAAGTCAATTCTTGATATGGGTTGTGGTACAGGTATCCTTGCCATACTTTCATATAAAATGGAAGCAGAAAATATTACTGCTATTGATAATGATGAATGGGCTTACAAAAATACACTTGATAATTTAAATAAAAATAATATTCCTTGTATTAAGGTGCTACACGGAGATGCCAATTTATTAGGTTTTGAAAAATATGATATAATTTTAGCTAATATTAACAGAAACATTTTATTAAATGATATTTCCAAATATTCCTCTGTGCTGAATAATAATGGAATATTAGTAATGAGTGGTTTTTATAAAAGGGATTTGGAGATGATAAAGGCAGAAGCTGAAAAATTTCATTTAGAATTTGAAAATTATTTGTTAAAAAATAATTGGGTTGCTGCAAAGTTTATCAAAATAACGTTTAACATCTAACATTTTATAAAATTTCGAGCTTTTATTTTTTTTATATCTTTGTGTTTAAAATACTTTATAATTAAACAAATGGATTAACTCACCAATTATGAAAAATATACAGCCGGGATTATTAAAAATTGCATTATTCAAATCTATACTATGAATAAAATTCAATATTATATTATTATTTTCTTAATACTTTTCGGCAATTTATCATTTGGACAAAAATTCACTGAATTTTCTAAAGATTCTGAAAGCTTTATCAGTGAGATGACCAATTTTTTTCAGAAAATCAGCATTAAAAAAAATAAAGAAAAGTGTGAAAAATTAATGGAAACATTCTCTCTTGAATGGACATCGGGAAAGTTTACTAATGAAATGAAAGAAGACATATATAATATTTCCAACTTAATGTTAAAAAGGAGATTAAAAGCATATCCGCATTTTTTTCATTATCTTTCATGTATGGTAAGTATCGTCAATTTCGAGCAATCCCTTGTAAGAAGCTGTCGTGCATGGAATTTATGTTTAGATGAATTAGTGAATATTAAGCATAGCAGCAGACCATTTACATCATTTCTTGATATAAGCTATAATCTTTTTTCTGATAATATTCTTTACAAATCAAAAGCCACTCTTTGGAAATCCAATAATAATGACTATTATTTTGAATACGATTCAGTCCCGAGAATTGTATTTCCTTCACTGAATTTAACTTGTTATGCAAATAAAGACAGTTCAGTAATTTATAATACAAAAGGAGTTTATTATCCATTAATATATAAATGGATAGGGGAGGGGGGAAAATTAACATGGAAAAGAGCAGGATTTGATGAGAATAATGTTTATGCCGAGCTATATACTTATGAGATATTTTTAAAATTTTCTAAATTTTCAGTAGAACAGGTTAAATTTTATCATAAAGGATATTTTGACAAGCCGTTGTTAGGAAGTCTGGAAGAGAAGGTGCTGGCAAATGTAACTGAAAAAAACGCATCTTATCCGCGTTTTACATCATCTTATACACATATAAAAGTTGATACTTTATTTAAAAATATTGATTTTGGTGGTGGAATTGAGATGAAAGGTGCTAAAATAATAGGTTCAGGAGATAGAGAAAATGATGCCTATTTGATTTTAAGAAAAGATAATAAAGAATTTGTCAGAATAAAATCAAATTTATTTGTAATAAGAAAAGACCGTATATCTTCAAGCCGGGCTTCTATAACAATATATTATGAAGGTGATTCAATTTATCATCCGGGTCTGCAAATGAAATATATGGATGATAATAAGGAATTATCTTTAATCAGAACAGGTAAAGGATTGTCGAAAAGCCCGTTTTTTGATTCTTATCATAATATTGATATATTTTGTGAAGCCATATATTGGAAAATGAATGAACCTGATATCAAATTCCAGATGGTTAAAGGAATTTCAGGACTTGGAAGAGCAACTTTTGAATCAACAAATTATTTTGCTGCATCAAGGTATTTTAAATTACAGGGTATAGATAAAATTAATCCATTGAACTTATTAAAAAATTATACTGAAAAGTATAATATTAAAGAAATTTATGTTAGAGGATTAATGGAATATATGAAAAAGCCCAAGCAACAAATTATTGCTATGTTGATAACTCTTGCTAATAAAGGTTTTTTAATTTATGATACTGATGATGAAAAAGCAATTATTAAAGACAGATTATATGATTATATTGATGCTTTTAACAGAAAAATAGACTATGATGTTATTCAGTTTAATTCTGAAACTTATGGGCACAATAATGCTTCACTTAGTCTTGATAGTTTTGACCTTAAATTACACGGTGTTCCTATTGTATTTTTAAGTGATTCCCAAAAAGTATTTATTTTCCCTAACAATAAGGAATTGGTTTTGAAAAAAAACAGGGATTTTCTTTTTTCGGGAAGAGTCCATGCAGGTTTATTTGATTTTTATGCAAGTAATTGTTATTTTAATTACGACCAGTTTAAATTAGATATGCCAACAATAGATTCAATGAGTTTTATGGTACAAAGCTTTACAAAAGATGAATATGGTCAAAGGCACTTAGAAAGAGTAAAAACCGTATTATCCGATTTAACAGGGGATTTGCTTATTGATGAACCGAATAATAAATCCGGTTTGAAAAAATACCCACGATATCCCGTTTTTAGCAGTACAAAGGATGCTTATGTTTATTATGATAAAAATACCATACAGAATGGTGTTTATACAAGAGATAAATTCTATTTTTATGTATATCCATTTACAATTGACAGTCTTGATAATTTTAAAACCGATGTTTTACATTTTAATGGATATTTAGCTTCAGCAGGCATTTTCCCTGATATTGAAGAATCTTTGAAAGTTCAACCTGATTATTCCCTTGGTTTTATAAGTTCCGCTCCGCCTCAGGGGTATCCGATTTATGGTGATAAAGGCACATATTTTTCAAAAATTAACTTAAGCCATCAGGGATTAAGAGGTAATGGCTCGTTAGAGTATTTAACATCAACTTCATGGTCAAAAGATTTTTTGTTTTTCCCGGATTCTTGTAATGCTGTTGCCAAGAGTTTTGTTTTAAGAGAACAATTAGGCGCAGTTGAATACCCTTCAGTAAAGGGCATCCAAGTTTATGAACATTGGATGCCTTATCAGGATAGAATGATAATCTCTAAGATAGATTTTCCGTTTTCTATGTATGATAATCAATCTGAATTACATGGAAGTTTAGCCTTGTCTCCTACTAAGTTAACAGGAGGAGGTATGATGAAATTTGAAGAAGCTGAAATGGATGCCAGACTTTATAAATTTAAACATCATGAATTTGATTCCGACACTGCTGATTTTAGACTTAGAACCCTCGACCAGACACAGTTAGCATTCTCTACTCATAATTATCAAAGTCATATTGATTTGAAAGAAAGACAAGGGGTGTTTAAATCAAATGGTGGAACTTCATTAGTTGAATTTCCTGTTAATCAATATATATGTTCAATGGATGAATTTGATTGGTATATGGATAAAGCTGAAATTGCTTTGGGCAGCAGCCAAAAAGCTGAAGAAATGGCTGCTTATGACAATCTTACTTTATATGAACTTGTTGATGTTGATTTATCCGGTTCGGAATTTATTTCAGTCCACCCTGATCAGGATTCATTACGATTTTATTCTACAAAAGCTAAATTCAGTTTAAAGGATAATGTTATTTTGGCTGAAGATGTTAAAATGATTAGAGTTGCTGATGCTGCAATATTCCCTGTTGATAAGAAAGTTACAATTAGAAAAGATGCTCAAATGAAAACACTTACAAATGCTAAGATATTGGCTAATACTGTTACCAAATATCATTCTATTTACAATGCAGCTATTAAAATTAAAGCTAAGAAAAATTATACGGCAATAGGTGCTTATGATTATATTGATGAAACAGGTTATAGGCAAAGGATACAATTGAAAAAAATTGTAGTAGATACTACTTTTCAAACCTATGCTATTGGTTATATTTCTGATTCATTAGGCTTTACTTTGAGTAATGATTTTGATTTTGCAGGTAATATTAAATTATTGGCAAACAATGAATTTCTGAATTTTAACGGGGGGTTCAGAATCAGGC
>JAIOSH010000339.1 GCA_021107685.1 Bacteroidales bacterium
AACGAAATAATATATGAAGAAGCCAATATCGCTATAAATGATAATTATTCTAATAAAATTGATTTAAGTGAATATGCAAAAGGTATTTATTACCTTAAAATTACAGGAAGAGAAACTAATTGTGTAAAGAAACTAATTATCAGGAAATAATAATTATTTCACAAATTTTTCTTTTTTACATTAAAAAAACCGGTCAGTTTTGGCCGGTTTTTTTTAATTTAAATTTTATCCACATTTTGAAAAGCCGCAATGTTTACAGGTAAGGCAACCTTCCTTATAAATTAGAGCTTCTTCAACTCCACATTCAGGGCATTTATTTTTTGTAGCAACTGTACCATCCGGAATAAATTTTTTTAAAGCTCTTACAACACCATTTTTCCAGGTATTAATTGATTCAATATCAAAATTAAGATTTTCTACAAGTTCTACAGCAAAAGGCAAAGGCATTCCATGTCTTAAAATTCCCGAAATAAGTTTAGCATAATTCCAAAATTCTTTATTGAAAGATCTTGATAGTCCTTCTATTGTAATTTTATAACCATCTTTATCCTCAAATTGGAAATCATATCTTGCTCTTTCTTTTTCTGATATTTTATTTCGTATTACCCATCCTTTTGTAACCCAACCAGGTAAATAAAAGCCTTCTGCTCTTCCTGTAAATATTTCATAAGGTTTATTATTTAATAATCCAACTACTGCAATCCATTTTTCATAATCATTCTGAAAACGAATAATATCTGCATCTAATTTTTTTGGACGCGTAGGAGCTTTAGTTTCTCTAAATTCGTCTATGTCGTCATTATTACTTATTAAAACGCCTGAACGTGATCCTTCCCTGTAAATAGTCATTCCTTTGCAACCGTATTCCCATGCTGTTTGATATACTTTACTTACTAATTCTTCATTAACATCTTTCGGAAGATTAACAGTAACACTTATAGAATGATCTATCCATTTTTGGACTGCTCCCTGCATTTTTACTTTATTTACCCAATCAATATTATTTGATGTTGCTTTATGATAAGGAGATTTTTTTATTAATGGTGTGAGTTCCTCGTCAGAATAATTTTTGATTTTATCCAGATCATATCCATTTATCTTCAACCATTTTAAAAATTTTGGATGAAACACATTATATTCTTCCCATGCGTCTCCAACTTCATCGGTAAAGCTTATAATTACGTTTTTATCATTAGGATTAACTTTTCTTCTTCTTTTATAAGAAACCAAAAAAACAGGTTCAATTCCAGATGAAGTTTGAGTGCAAATACTTACGCTGCCTGTTGGCGCAATAGTAAGCATAGCAATATTACGACGGCCGTATTTTTCCATTTCTTCATAAACCTTAGGAGCAGCTTTTTTTATTCTATTGATAAAAGGGTTGTTCTTTTCTCTCTCAATATCGAATAAAGGGAATTTTCCTCTTTCTTTAGCCAATTCAACCGAAGAGCGATATACTTCAATAGCAAGCTGTTTATGAACCTCTACTGAAAAATTAGTAGCCTCATCACTTCCGTATCTGCTTCCCAAAGCTGCAAGCATATCTCCTTCGGCAGTAATGCCTATTCCTGTTCTTCTTCCCTGAATACTTTTTTTCTTAATCTTTTTCCAAAGTTTTCTTTCTATTCTTTTTGTTTCTTTGTCTTCGGGGTCAGAATTTATTTTTAACAGTATCCTGTCAATTTTTTCAACTTCAAGGTCAATAATATCATCCATTATCCTTTGAGCATAGTGAGCATGTTTTGTAAATAATTCGGAATTAAAGCATGCTTCTTTTGTAAAAGGATTATCAACATAACTATAAAGGTTAATAGCGAGCAACCTACAACTATCATAAGGGCATAAAGGAATTTCACCGCATGGATTAGTAGAAATCGTTTTAAAGCCAAGGTCAGCATAAGAATCAGCTACAGATTCATTAATTACCGTATCCCAGAACAAAACACCAGGTTCGGCAGATTGCCAGGCATTATGAATTATTTTTTCCCATAATTCTCTTGCGTCAATTTCTTTTGTTATAACAGGAGTGCTTGAATCAACAGGATATTGTTGAATATATTTTTTATTTTCAATTACAGCTTTCATAAATTCATCATCAAGCTTTACCGAAACATTGGCTGCTGTAACTTTTCCCTGCTCAAGTTTGGCATCAATAAAATTTTCAGCATCAGGATGTTTTATTGATATACTAAGCATTAATGCTCCTCTTCTGCCGTCCTGGGCAACTTCGCGTGTAGAGTTTGAATATCTTTCCATAAAAGGAACTATACCTGTTGAAGTTAGCGCACTATTTTTAACAGGGCTTCCTGCCGGTCTGATATGTGAAAGGTCATGCCCTACACCGCCTCTGCGTTTCATAAGCTGAACCTGCTCCTGGTCAATTTTCATTACACCACCATAAGAATCTGACTCGCCTTCATTGCCTATAACAAAACAATTGGATAATGACGATATCTGAAAATCATTTCCAATGCCGGACATTGGACTTCCTTGTGGAATGATATATTTAAATCCTTTAAATAACTGATATATTTCTTCTTCTTTTATAGGATTTGGGTGTTTTTTTTCAATTCTTGCAATTTCTTTTGCAAGCCTTCGGTGCATTTCATCAGGAGTAAGCTCAAAAATTTCGCCTTTACTGTTTTTTAAAGCATATTTATTCATCCATACACTCGCAGCAAGTGAATCGCCTTTAAAATATTCTGTTGA
>JAIOSH010000100.1 GCA_021107685.1 Bacteroidales bacterium
ATATATTAATAATGAAGTTCCAAAAGTGAATGCCTATGACGATATTAATTCAACTATTATGGAAATATCTTCTAAAAGATTGGGTGCTACTGCTGTTATGGAAGATGATAATCTTATAGGTATTATTACTGACGGCGATTTAAGAAGAATGCTCCAGAAAAATAAATCAATTGAAAATATTACTGCCAGAGATATTATGACTTCAAATCCCGAAACAATTGAAGTAAAAACATTAGTTATAGATGCCTTAAGTATTATGAGAAAAAAAAATATTACTCAAATACTTGTTGTTGATGGCACTAAATATCTTGGAGTAATACATTTGCATGATATTCTGAAAGAAGGTATTTTATAATTATTTTTTATGGAATTCTTTACAAAAAAAATATTCTTTTTTTTATTTATTTTAATAATCAGCAGCCTGCCTTTTCATTTATCCGCACAGGTTACAAAGATAATGGGTAAGGTTATAAATGCCGAAACACAAGAACCTATTCCTTTTGCTAATGTTTTTTTCAAAGGTACAACCATTGGAGTAATAACTGATTTTGAGGGCAAATACTCATTAGAGACCAATAAAGCCTCTGATACACTTATTGCATCTTTTATTGGTTATGAAACCAACTTTAAAAAAATTGCAAAAAACAGGTTTCAGGAAATTAATTTTAAATTATTACCACGTAATATTTCTCTTCCTGAAGTAGTTATTTTACCTGGTGAAAACCCTGCTGAAATTTTATTAAGAAAAATTATTGAAAATAAAAAAAAAAATAATCGTAAAGAATTTGATGCTTATCAGTATGAGGTCTATAATAAAATTGAAATAGATGCTAATAATATTTCAGAAAAATTTAAAAACAGAAAAATTTTAAAACCATTTAAATTTATTTTTAACTATATTGATACTTCTACAATAAATGGTAAAACATATTTACCAATATTTTTGTCGGAATCTATTTCTGATATATATTTCCGAAAAAATCCAAAAACTGAAAAGGAAATTATTAAAGCAACAAAAATGTCAGGAATTGAAAATGAAAGTGTATCACAATTTTTAGGTGATATGTTCCAGAATTACTGCATTTATGACAATTATTTAACCTTGTTTCAGAAGAATTTTGTAAGCCCTATTGCAAATTTCGGTTTATCATATTATAGATATTATCTTGTTGACAGTACTTATTTTGATGATAAATGGTGTTATCAAATAATGTTTAAACCTAAGAGAAAACAAGAACTTACATTTACCGGAAATTTTTGGGTAAATGATTCCTCTTTTGCAATTAAAAGCTTTGATATAAGAATAGTTGATGATGCAAATATCAATTTTATTAATGATTTGGTTTTAGAAAAGGAATTTGATTATATTGATAATAAATACTGGATGGTTATAAAAGATAAAATGGTTGGAGATTTTAATATTATTGAAGAAACAAAGACTACTTTAGGATTCTTTGGCAGAAAAACCACTACATATAAAAATTTTGTTTTTAACAGCTTAATGGACAAGCAATTTTATTCAACCCCCACTAACATTTTTGTTACCGACAGTGCAAATAATAGAAAAGAAGAATATTGGGATATTAACAGACATTGTGAATTATCAAAGGATGAACTCACGATTTATTATATGATTGATACTTTAAAAAGCCTGCCTGCATTTCAAACATGGATTGATATTGTTGAAATGCTTACCACGGGATATTATGTAACGGGAAATTATGAATTGGGTCCATATATGTCTTTAATCAGCTATAATGAGTTTGAAGGAATAAGATTAAGGTTTGGAGGAAGAACAAGCAATGATTTTAGTACAAAAATTATGTTTAACGCTCACATTGCTTATGGAACAAGGGATGAAAAAATAAAATATGGTATTGGTTTTTTATATATGCTTAACAAAAATCCGAGGAGAGCTTTGGGAGGTTCTTATATATATGATATAGAACAATTAGGTGAGAGCCAGAATGCCTTTAGGGAAGATTTTCTGCTTGCGGCTATTTTCAGAAGAAATCCTTCAGATAAATTGTCAATGGTTGGTAAATATAAAGTATATTATGAACATGAATGGTATAACGGATTATCTAATACAATAAATTTTATTCATAGAGATATTGCCGGTGTAGGTGGAGCTGATTTTATTATAAAAAATGAAAAAGACAATAGCGAGATAAAAAAAAGCATAATAACAACTTCAGAAATAAGACTTGATACCCGTATAGCTTACAGAGAGAAATTTATAATGGGTGAATTTGAACGATTTAGTTTAGGAGCTAAATATCCGATATTGGAAATACAGTATGGTTATGGTATCCCTGATTTCTTAGGAGGTGAGTACGAATATCATAAACTACAGTTAAATATTCGACATTGGTTCAATGTTTTATCTTTCGGTTGGTCAAAATATATTATTGAAGTTGGAAGAATCTGGGGAATAATTCCTTATCCTTTGTTAAAATTGCATGAAGGTAATGAAACTTATTTATTTGATGAATGCGCATTTAATATGATGAATTATTACGAATTTGCGAGTAATAAATATCTTAGCTTTTATTATACACATCACTTTCAGGGATTGCTTTTAAACAAGATACCATTAATGCGAAAATTAAAATGGAGAGAAGTTTTTTTAATTAAAGGAGTTATTGGTGATTTAGATGAAAAAAATAAAAAATATTCTGTTTTTCCTGAAACATTATATACTTTAAGAAAACCGTATTTTGAAACCGGTGCAGGCATTGAAAATATTTTTAAAATTTTCAGGATAGATTTATTATGGAGATTATCCTATTTAGACCATCCTGATATAGCAAAGTTCGGAATCAGGTTTTCATTTAGGTTTGATTTTTAAAATTTATAAGTATTTTTGTCTGATATACTATTACTTTGTAAAAGTTTGTTAAAAAACAAAATTTTAACGATTAATTGATATTTTAATAGCATTTTAATGATACTACGAACAGATAAAATTGTAAAAAAATACAGGCAACGTACAGTTGTGAAAGATGTATCCATTGAGGTTAGACAAGGTGAGATTGTAGGGCTTTTAGGTCCTAATGGAGCCGGCAAAACCACATCATTTTATATAATGGTAGGCTTGATAAAGCCTTTTTCAGGTAAAGTTTATTTAGGTGATAATGATATAACAGAAGAACCAATGTATAAGAGGTCTCAAAAAGGAATCGGATATCTTGCTCAAGAGGCTTCTGTTTTTAGGAAATTAAGTGTTGAGGATAATATAAAGGCTGTTTTGGAATTTACAAAATTTTCAAAAAAAGAACAACGCAAAAGATTAGAATCACTAATTCAGGAATTTGGTCTTGAGCATGTTCGTAAAAGCTTTGGCATTCAACTATCAGGAGGTGAAAGAAGAAGAACAGAAATAGCAAGGGCTTTGGCAATTGACCCTAAATTTATTTTATTAGATGAACCTTTTGCGGGAATAGACCCTATTGCTGTTGAAGATATTCAATCCATAGTTTCTTCACTGAAAGAAAAAAATATTGGAATTTTAATTACTGACCATAATGTTCACGAAACACTTTCAATTACCGACAGAGCTTATCTCTTGTTTGAAGGTGCAATTTTAAAATCAGGAACATCCGAAGAACTTGCTATGGATGAACATGTAAGAAAAGTATATCTTGGAGAAAAGTTTGAATTAAGAAGGTAATTAGTCCTTCATATTATTTTGCAAAGCAAGGTGTTTGCTTATAGTTGATAACAATTCCTTTGAATTTATTGGTTTAGTTATATAATCATTACAGCCGGCTTTAAAGCTTTTTTCTTTTTCTCCTGACATTGCAAAGCTGTTTGGGCAATAATAATAAGTTTTTTTCTGAATTTTCTAATTTTATACGCAGCTTCATATCCGTCCATTATCGGCAATTTAATATCCATTAGAACTATATTAATATTATTATTTAATTTGCAAATATTTACTGCCTGTTTTCCATCCTGTGCCCAAAGAATATTTGCATTGGTTTTTTTTAATATAGCTTTGAAAAACATATAGTTAGATTCTATATCTTCAACAATAAGAAACACTTTATCAGTCCAATCATATTTTAACTTAGTTTTCTTTTTAAGAGGCAATTTTGTAATGGTTCTTTGGTCACTTTCAAAAGGTAAGGTAAAATAAAAAGTGCTACCTTTATTAATAACCGACTTAAACCATATTTCACCGCCTAATAATTTTACTAAATGTTTTGAAATAGATAAACCTAATCCCGTACCTCTTAAATTTTTCTTATTTGCATTATATATTTTTCCAAACCTGTCAAAAATTATATCCTGCTTATCTTTTGCTATGCCAATACCCGTATCTTTAACATAAAATTGCAGTATTTGCTTTTCAGTGTCTGTTGAAGTATCAGGCTCAAATGTATATCCAAATTCAATAAAACCATGTTCAGTAAATTTAATTGAATTTCCAAGCAGGTTAGAAAAAATCTGACGAAATCTATATGGGTCGGTTATTATTGAAAAATTTTCATTATTACAGCTTTTTATCAAACGTAGTTCAATATGATTTTTATGTTGTATGTTTTTTTCATTCTCATAAGTAGCTTGCAATTCTTTCAATACTTGATTAACAAAACACTGAGATTTATAAATTGCAATCTGATTAGCTTCAATTTTAGAAATATCAATTATATCGTCAATTAAATGTAAAAGATTATTACCTGATTTATGAATGAAGCGTGAATAGTTTTCTTTTTCTTCATCAGAAGTCTCTTTATCTAATAGTAATTCAGAGAAACCTATAATCGTATTCATAGGTGTACGGATTTCATGAGACATATTTGCTAAAAAGGCGGATTTTAATTTATCGGCTTCTTCTGCCTTTTGTTTAGCATAGCGTAATTCTTCTTCAATTTTCTTACGATCAATTGCCAGAGCAATCTGGTCGGAAACAAACTTAAGAATTTCCAAATCTTTTTTACTGTAAAGTGATGCGTCTTTATAGCTTTGTACTACTACAGCACCAACAACTTCTCTGCCTTTTAACAAAGGAACTCCTAACAATACCTTACAATATGTCCCTTTACGTTCAATTTCGCCTGATTGTTCCAGTTTCAGTAAATCTTCCTTAGTTAATAAAATTGATTTGTTGTTTCTAATAATATATGATGTAACTGATTTCCCTATGGGAAATTCACTAAAGCTATCTTTTTCATCAACAAAATAAGGTAGGGTGATCATACCGGTTTTTTTATTTAAAAGTGCAATGAAAAAGTTGGTAGTATCAACAATTTCACCCAAATGATTATGAATTGATTTAAAAAGCTCTCCCAGATCATCTGTTGTATTACTGGCATTTGCTATTTCATATAAAACATTTTGTATCTTTTCAGTTTTTTTTCTTTCTGTAATATCTCTAACAGTACCAACAGCATTCCATTTACCTTTAATAAGAATTGTAGAAACCGTAACTTCAACCTGAATTTCAGTGCCGTCTTTTTTTATTGCAGAAAGTTCTAATATTTTATCTAATACTCTTCCTTTGCCTGTTTTAGCAAATTTTTGGAATCCTATTATATATTTTATAAAATCTCTTTCAGGAACAAGTAACTTGTGCAATTCCTTATTTTTAATTTCTTCTTTTAAATAACCGAATATTTTTTCTGCTGCTTTATTCCAATAAGTAATGTTTCCATTATTATCAATTACCATGATAGCATCAAGGGAAGATTCAATCATTTTCTCAAACTTTTTTTCGCTTTCATATAAAGCTTTTTTTGCTTTTTTAAGTTCTGTCAGGTCAACATCAATGCTATACATTTCAATCTCTTTTTCAGGATGCATAATTAATGCATTACCTGAAAATACAGGAACACGAGTTCTGTCCTTGCGTAAAAGCTCTAATTCGGAAGCAGGAATTATTTTTTTGGTTTTAATACTGTGTCTAATTGTTTTTCTGACATCCTCTTTCATTTCAGGAGGAATTATAAGGTCAAGTAAGTTTTCACCTATCGCTTCTTCAGCAGTATATCCATAGATCAATTCGTTTGCTTTGTTCCAATAAAAAATTGTACCATCAGGTCTATGTCCTTGTACTGCGACATTTGGCAGATTTTCCAATAAATTACGGAATCTTATCTCAGATTCCTTAAGTGCATTCTCTGTTTCTTTTTGCTCAGTAATATCATACAAAACCGCATCAATAAAAACAGGTTTCCCTGATTTGTCACATATATTTTTTAAATATTGACGAACCCATTTAATTTTTCCATCTTTTAGTATTATCCTATATTCATTCTCGAATAAAATGTTTGGTTCTGTATAAATTTTTTCTGTTTTCTGAAAAAGTTCAATAATATCATCAGGATGAATTATATTTTTCCAGTTCACTTTACCTGATAAAAAATCATCTTCTTTATAAGCTGTTATAGCTTCAACATTTCCATGAAAAAATAAGGGTTTAAAGTTAAAATCTCCACAAAAAGCTATTCCATGAAAATTACTAACAAAGCTTTTATACCTTTCATCACAGTCCTTAAAATATTTAATTACTTGATTAGAGGTTTTACTACTCTTTAGTTGTTGAATTTTTTTATTAAGTTCTTCTATCTTTTTTATCAAATCCTGGTATGTTGGTTTTTTTTTCATATCCGAACGATTTAAGACATATTATAAAGTTTGTAAATATAATAAAAAAAAATTTATTTACAAATTTTTTTTAACAACTATACAAAAATCCCACTAAATAATATTTTGATGTGCTGGGGAAATATTTTGGTCGGACAATTCCTTTACTTGTAATAGCAAGAAAGAGCTTATATTTTATTGCTAAACCCTTTTTGAATATAGTAATATAGCATTTGCAATATCAAA
>JAIOSH010000511.1 GCA_021107685.1 Bacteroidales bacterium
AGGTTTTAATTCTATTTAAATTCTAATGTAGCTCAAAGCTACAAACAAATCTCAATTATCAATCTTAAGTACTTGGGACAATATTCAAAGCTGTTTTGAACATTTGATCATTGATTGGAATTTATTTATTATTTGTTATTTGGTGCTTTAATTCAAAAATTGTTTGACTTTATAGACGGACAATTACTACTTCCCCCTTCCCTGGATAATTATCAGGCTAGTATAAATCAAAATTTTTAAATCCATTGCCAATGACATATTTTCTATGTATAAAATATCATATTTTAAACGTTCTATCATTTCATCCACATTTGAAGCATACCCATATTTTACTTGTCCCCAGGATGTAATCCCCGGTTTAATTTTGTGTAATAAACGATAATGTGGAGCTCTTTTAACAATTTGCTCAATGAAAAATTGTCTTTCAGGTCTTGGTCCTACAATTGACATATCACCTTTAAGAACAGTATAAAATTGTGGAATCTCATCCAATCTCACCTTGCGTAAAAACTTGCCAAAAGTAGTTATCCTGTTATCATTTTCTGATGATAACTGCGGAGTATTTTTTTCCGCATTATTATACATAGAACGAAATTTGTGCATAATAAACGGCTTTCCGTGCAGTCCGATCCTTTCTTGTGAATAAAATATCGGACCTTTTGACGAAAATTTTACTCCAATAGCAGTAAATATATAAAAAGGCAATAGCAATACTAAACAACAAATTGACATAAAAATATCAATTAATCTTTTTAATGATTGCTGCCATACGGGCATTAAGTCAGGTGAAATTTGTATAAGAGGAGCCTGGAAAATAGATGTTATTTTAACTGAACCCATCAAAATATCCTGCATCACAGGAATTATCTTTATTACCACACTGGTGTCTTCCAATTCAGTAATTATATTTTCAACTGTAAAATGCTCCGACTTTTCAATAGCAATAATTACTTCTTCTATTTTGTATTTTTTAATTATTTTTTTTAGCTCCTTATAATTACCTAAATGTGGTAAATATTCGGCAAGCATATATTCATCATAATCTAAAGCATTGATAAAACCTATAAATCTATTTCCCGATGATTTTTCCTGATTTTCAATCTCTTTATAAATCTTAACTGCATTTCCATTACTCCCAACAATTATACTGTTAAAACCTATTATTTTATGATGAATTTTATATACTGTTCTTGATGTTAATACTAAGCGGAATGAATAAGTAAATGTAAATTGTAATAAAAATAATACTAAAAAGGATTGGTAATATGATTTATAGGTTATAATAATATCATCAAGTATCAATGAAAAAAAGATAAAGATTACCCCGATAAAGACTATTAATATTGTTTGTCCTAATTCTCTGAGTCTGGATTTTCTGAATATTTTCCTGTAAGTTCCGATAATAATGTATAATATTATCCAAAACAAGGGAATGATAGCAATACCCCAATATAATTTCGGATCAATAAAAATATCTCCGAGATTTTCTAGGATATTAGGATCAACCGAATATTTCCTGTAAATAAAAAATAAAGTCCAGGCAATAACAGCAGAAAGAAAATCTGCTAAAACATATTTTGTAACCTGAATTCTTCTATTCATTAATTTGCATGTATTAATTTAATATTATCAAATAATATTTCAGGATTAGCAACATCATATTGTTTTACTGCTCCTAAAAAAACATTAAAATCAATTGCATTGGTTGAACTGCTAACAATACTTGTAAAGTTGACATAAATTTTCTTCCATAATCCATTTGAAGGATTTAAGTTTAAAACAGGCTGTTGAACGACCTGTGAATAAGAATTAATAAATAAACCAATGACAACTTCATTATTAGTCTTATAATTAAGTTCTAGAAATACTGACGCTCCACCTCCCGGCAATACAAATCCTTCATCTTCGCCAACATTAGTTGCACATTCAAAAATAATTTTTACATCATCCAAATAAACCAAACCCGATTTATGGCCAAGAACTTCATCATTTGGATCATGATATTTAATTTCTAATGTAGTATCACTTTTTGTAGTTGTTTCAAGTGTTATAAATGCATCTTCAAAATTTTCCTTCCATGGGAAATCAGTATTATCATAATACATAGTTGAAGTATCAATTTTAATAATACTATCAATAACAAAATCAAAATCTCCAATAATAATAGGTTTATAAAAAGGATAAGGAACTCGTGTAGCAGCTATACCATTTAATTTTATCCCGGCAGAGATAGTTAGTTTATGCTTACCTTGATGCAGAACAGGAAATAAAGCCGGAAGCTCAAATGCCCCGATTATCTGGTCATCAACATAAATCCAAACATCTGTAATATTATGAGATAATGAACCTTCCTCCAGTAATGGATTATCTATAAGATATAAAGTGTCAATCTGAATGTATGAAGGTATTGTTTGATCACCTTTAAATTTTTCGCAGGAATTTAATAATATCAATAAAATAAAAAATATTGAATATAATTTATAATTATTCCTGTTAAAAATCATTTAAATAAATTGTTAGTAAAGTATTATCAATCAATTAATTTTAACGTAAGTATTTTCAGTATATTGCTTAATTTGAATCAAAAAAACATTAAAGATTATCAGGTAAAATATTAAGTTTTTCAATTATTTTAAAAGCTATATTCAAAGCATTATAACCATCATTTATTGTAACCAATGGAGTTTTATTATAAATAATCGCTTCTAAAAAACTTTCCAATTCTGTTTTTATTGCATTAATTTCTTTGATTTCCGGTTTATCAAAAAAGATTTGCTTTGCTCCTTTATCTTTTCCTAAATCAATTATCATTGCAAAAGGATCGGTTACTTTATCTTTATCAATATCTTTCAGTCTTATGATCTCTGTTTCTTTTTCCAAAAAATCAACTGAAATATAAGCATCATTTTGAAAGAATCTTGATTTTCTCATATTTTTCATAGAAATACGGCTTGCTGTAAGATTTGCAACACAACCATTATCAAATTCCAACCTTGCATTTGCAATATCAGGTGTATCACTTACAATAGGAACACCGCTTGCACTAATCTTTTTAATATTTGATTTAACAACACTTAAGACTATATCAATATCGTGTATCATTAAATCAAGTATAACAGGAACATCAGTACCGCGTGGATTAAATTGAGCCAAACGATGGGTCTCAATAAATAAAGGTTGAGTGAAAAATGGTAAAGCAGCAATAAATGCAGGGTTAAATCTTTCAACATGACCAACCTGAACCTTTACATTTGCCTCTTTTGTCAGTTCTATCAATTGTTTGGCTTCATCAGGAGTGGTTACAACAGGTTTTTCAATAAAAACATGCTTTGATTTTTTTAAAGACTTTAATGCACAATCAAAGTGGGATATCGTTGGTGTAACTATATCAACTACATCAACCATATCAATAAGTTCATCTATAGATTGAAACCGTTTTATTTCAAATTCATTTTCTACCTGAACAGCTATTGATTTATCCGGATCATAAAAACCAACCGGATTATATTTTTCAATTTGTTTAATACATTTGATATGTATTTTCCCTAAATGTCCGGCACCTAATACTCCAATTTTTAGCATTGCTTTTATTTTTTTTGCAAAAGTAATTTTTTTAACTAAATTTAAAACAGGAATTATTAATTTCGCAGAAAAATTTAATTATATTATTTCCCAGATTATGCTTGATTCATTTAAACACAAAGGATTAAGAAAAAATTTAGTGCAACATATCAGAAAGAACGGTATTACAGATGAAAATGTTTTAAAAGCCATAGAAACAATACCGAGACATTTCTTTATGGATTCGTCTTTTCTTGAATTTGCCTATGAGGATAAACCTTTTCCTATTGGCTCGGGACAAACTATTTCGCAACCATATACTGTTGCTTTTCAAACGGAATTATTAAAAATTAAAAAAGGCGACAAAGTTCTGGAAATAGGAACAGGTTCAGGATACCAGGCTTGTGTTTTATTAGAAATGGGTGCAAGAGTCTTTACTGTTGAAAGACAAAAAAAATTATATTTAAAAACCAAAAAATTTCTTCCTGAAATAAATTATAATCCGAAAATATTTTATGGTGACGGCTATAAAGGACTTCCCACTTTTGCCCCATTTGATAAAATTATTGTAACTGCCGGTGCTCCTTATATTCCGGATACTTTAATAGAACAACTTAAAATCGGGGGCATTCTTGTTGTCCCTGTTGGAAGTTCCGGAATTCAAATTATGACCCGAATTATTAAAACTTCTAAAAACGATTATAAAAAAGAAGAACATGGTGCTTTTCGTTTTGTTCCTTTATTAGGTGATAAAGCGTATGATTAATAAGAGTCCGTCTATAAAGTCAAGAAAAATCAAAGAATCACCGTCATTGCGAGAAACTGACAGTAGGGATTGTGTGATAGCGTTTCGTGGCAATCTGTTAATAACTAATAAATTAGGTTTCAAATAAACAGATTGCTTCTGAACGCCAACACACATGCCTTCCTTACGGTTCATCGCAATGACGACATTATGGACAGACACTAATTATACCATAGACATCCCTTTGGGAGAAATTACAACATCAATAACGTCTTTTTCGAGACTATTCTGCAACATCTGATTCTCCAAATGGTGGGCGCATAAGCATATATTCTGATAAGGCTTTTGCAACTTTTGTAGCACCGCTTTCATTGAAATGTACATCATCGTAAAAAACGCTTGTATCTTTGTCTAATATTGATGCCAAATCAAAACATTCTACATTTTTTTCCCTGCAAATCCGTAATAAAACATCATTATAAGCATTTATTCCTTTTGCTAATGCTTCTACGGAATAATAGGGTTGACCAATTTTATTCTGAAAATCACCTGTTCCTCCTAACCATAAAAGATTCTTCAAATTATCAGGCATATCCGGTTTCCACATTGTAGGTTGAGTAATAAAAATTAAACGGATTGACTTTTTTTTGGCGATATCAATGATCTTAGTGATGTTTTCTGCATACTCTTTCAGGGCTGATGATAAATCCGGTAACTCATTGAGAATTTTTGCAGCATTCTGCCGGTGTTCCCGCCATGTAATGTATATTTTCCCGGTTTCATCCTGAACATTTCCCTGAAATATTTGCTGTTTTGTTTTTCTTAGCAGATGCCATATAGCTGTTTTCTTATAAAATGGGGCGTCCGGGTCTGGCTGGTTTCCCCCTATAAAAGTCTCAGCTATTAATTTTTCCCTGACTTTAGGTTTCTCTAAAAAATTCGTTTCGTAGTGCATATTACGAGAGAGACGTTTAGTAAAATCATTAATCCCTATAAGAAAAATAATGGCATCAATCTTCAATTCTTTTAATGGTAAGTATTGCAATGCAATAAGGTGATGCCTCGTAGTTCTTCCGCTTATCCCGGCATTGCCAACCCAAACATTTTGATTACAGACGTTTTTATTTATGGTTTCCTGTAATAGATAGAGCCATGTCTCGGATTGATCCAGGTATAAACATTCCGTCGTGCTCCCACCAATAGCTATAATTTTATATGTATGAGAAGATGTAAGTTCATCACCACGTATGCCTTGTGAATTAATAATAAAAACTGACTCGCCGGATACACCGGGCATGATACCATGATTCGGCTTAAAAACCTTTTTTAGATCAGGTGTTCTGATATAATAATCGCTGTTAAATAAGGATGGGACTGCTAAGCGGAGAACAGCTTCGCATAGCAGAAGTGCTGCTACTATGGAGAAGCAGAGTAAAAAAACTTTGAGAAGATGTTGTTTTTGAAATCTCTTTTTTAATACTTTCATATTTTGCCACAAATTTCTATATAATATGGTAAATATGCAAGAAAAGAGATTTAATAAAGTACGTCCATAAGTCTGTAAAAGGTGTCCTTTCGACCTTAAATCCGCAAGTATTTTGTGGAGGCTTCGACTCCGCTCAGCCTGACAGGCACGACTCCGCTCAGCCTGACAGGCACGACTCCGCTCAGCCTGACAAGCACGACTCCGCTCAGCCTGACAAGCACGACTCCGCTCAGCCTGACAAGCACG
>JAIOSH010000402.1 GCA_021107685.1 Bacteroidales bacterium
AATAAAATTTATTCATAAATAATAAGTTTTGAGTTAATAAATTTAATTAGAACTTTTTATTCTAATATCAGTTGCATCTGCATCTCAATGTTTTTTATTCTTTCTCTTGCAAGTTCACAATACTCTTGACTAATATCTATTCCTATATATTTACGCCCTAATTCACCGGCAACTTTGCATGTCGTCCCACTACCACACATTGGGTCAAGTACAATATCGTCTTTATTTGTCCAGGAATAAATATGGTCCCTGGCAAGTTCGCACGGAAATGGGGCAGGATGACCTTTAGCTTCCTGGTCTTCTTGCTTTTTTCCAACAACATATTCCCAAATATTCCCCTTTATTTTTTTATTTTTAACGGGTTTGGCTAATTTTTCCCTTGTTTGCTCATTCTTTGAGTAATTTTTATAAGTCGTGCCATTCAATTCCAATCCCGCATGCATACAATCAATCATTATTGGATTATGAGTTTTTACTATTCCTTTGCTAAAAACAAACATGTATTCAAATTCATTATTATATCTTTTTCTATATATCTGAGGAATTGGATTTCTTTTTTTAAATACCATTGTGTCGTGTAAATTAAATCCAATATCTTTAAAATATAATGCTTGTTTAAAACTTGTTCCCGTTTCACTTCCATTAATTGTAGCATCTCCAACTACCCAAACCACAACTCCACCTGATTTTGTTATTCTAAATAGCTCTTGTGCTATTTGCTCAAAAGGAAATTCGTATCCTTTGTAATTACGCAGATTGTCATAAGGAGGTGATGTAATCGTTAAATCAATTGAGTCGGTTTCAAAGTTTTTCATAACTTCCACGCAATTACCTTCTATGATTTGGTTTATGTAATTATTAACACCCATTAGTTTTGCCAAATTTAGTCATTATATATTAAACTGTCATTTTTTAGCATTGCCACCAACTAATTAAATAGTATCTTATTTTGATTACAAACTTAAACATTTACTTTATATTAAATTTTAATTATTTAATCTTTTTTGTTAAAATTTTCTAATTTTGTAAACTCAAAAAAAAACTGTGAAAAGAAATATTTTTATAATAGGAATTAGTATAGTCTTTTTAATTTTCATTTCTTCCTGTGGAAATAATAGCGACGAGCATCTACCTACAGATATTATATATAATCCTAATACTGCTTCAGGTAAAGCAGATATGGAAAATTTACCGAAAATTGAATTTGAAGAAGAAGTGCATGATTTTGGAAAAGTAATACAGGGTGAAAAAGTAACCTATGGTTTTAAATTCAAAAATACAGGAAAGACCGATATGTTGATTTCAAATGTAAGCACAAGTTGTGGCTGTGCAGTTACGAAATATCCAAAAATTCCAATACAACCGGGCGAAGAAAAAATATTGTATGTAAGTTTTGACAGTGAAGGAAGAAAAGGCTTTCAAAATAAATCATTAACAGTTATATCAAATACACAACCTAATACAAAAGTGCTAAGGATTAAAGCCCGGGTAGTCGTTCCTTAAAAATATTTATTTTAAAATTATTTAATAAAAAATTATAATACAATTAAGAGTGCATATATTTTTCCAAATTAAAACTTTAAAAAAATGACAAATTTATTAAGCATTATTTTATTTATGCCCCAGCAGGAAGGTCAGGAGGGTGGCGGATTAATGTCTTTTCTTCCATTAATATTGATAGTATTGGTCTTTTATTTATTTTTTATCAGACCACAAATGAGAAAAAGCAAAGAACAAAGAAAATTCAGAGAAACACTGAAAAAGGGTGAAAAAATTGTTACAATAGGAGGTATTCACGGTAAGATACTTGAAATTTCCGAAACTACTGCTGTTATTGAGGTTGAAGGTCAAAACCGTTTGAAAATTGAAAAATCCGCTATTGCAATGGATAGATCAGGACAATTGGCTAATGCCAAATAATTGTTGTTTTTTAAAAATATTTTTTCATTTAAACTTTAACTAATTTGAAGTTTGATTTTAATGAATTTATCGACAAGGCAAGAAAACCAAAAAATGAAAAATTCAGAAATCAGCTATATGTTTTTCTGATTTGCTTTGGTATATCAGTCTCTCTCTGGTTTTTAATAAATCTGTCAAAAGAATATTATTCTTCTATTGATTACCCGATTATTTATACTAATGTTCCTAATAATATATTATTAACTAATAAAGTTGATTCGGTTTTATATTTAAGAATAAAATCAAAAGGGTTTAATTTAATTTCTATTAAGTATTTTAAAAGGCACAAACCCGTTAAAATTAATTTAGGCAGTTTAAAATTAAAGAAAAACGGTAAAACTTACCGAACAAGAATATTAACTTCTAAAATTGCAAAAAAAATTGCTATTCAATTAAATCTATCTGACAAATTAATATCAGTATCACCGGATAGCCTTTTTTTTGAATTTGAAAATATTGCCCGCAAAAAAATTCCTGTCAAATTAAACCTTATTTATAGTTTTAAAAAACAATACCAATTATATGATAGTATAAAAATTGTGCCTGATAGTGTATTAATAAGTGGTTTAAGTTCAGTAATTGATACAATTAAATATGCTGAAACTATTAATGAAAAACTTGACAATCTGGAAAAAAACCAATCTTTTACTTTACCAATCATAAAACTTAAAAATTCAAATGTAAAATATTCAAGTTACGACATTGATGTATTTATTCCCGTTGAAAAATTTACAGAAGCGAATATTGATTTACCCATTAAAATTTTAAATAATAAAAAATATAAAATCAAAACTTATCCCCCTAAGGTAAGTGTAACATATTTGGTGGCATTAAAGGATTACAAAAGAGTAGATGCGGAAATGTTTTCAGCAGTAGTAAATTATAATAAAGATATTGATATTAATTCGGAAAAACTAAAAGTTGAAATAATTCATTATCCTGAATTTATAAAAATATCAAAAGTAAAGCCTGAAAAGGTAGAATTTATCATTTTAAAATAATGTTAAAAATCGGACTTACAGGAAATATCGGAAGTGGAAAAAGTGTAGTTTCCAAAATATTTGAACTTTTTGGTATCTATGTTTATAATGCAGACAGGGAAGCAAAAAAATATCTTCAGGATAATTCGGTAAAGAGCAAGATCAAACAAATAATCAGCAAAAATATTTTTGATATTTATGATGAGATTGACAGGCAAAAGCTTGCTGATATAGTTTTTAAAAATAAAGAAGCCTTAATAAAATTAAATTCCATTATTCATCCTTTGGTCAGGAATGATTTTAATAATTGGCTTGATAAACATAGTAACGAAGCTTATATTATTTACGAAGCTGCAATTTTATTTGAGAGTGGTTTTTATAAAGATTTTGATGCGGTAATAACTGTTTCTGCTCCTGAAGATTTAATGATAAAGAGAGTAATGAAAAGGGATGGGGTTTTAAAAGAGCATGTTATACAAAGAATGAAAAACCAAATGAATG